>JAUIEL010000378.1 GCA_030428825.1 bacterium | reverse complement strand
CACGATCCTCGCCGCGCTCGAGTTCCGCTGGACCGGCGAGCGGATCCGGCTCTTCCTGTACGACGACGTCTCCGAGCTCCAGGAGATCACGGGCGTCGGCGCCAGCGGCTACTCGGTCCCGCTCGAGTCGCACGTGCCGCACGACAACGACCAGACGAGGTTGCACGAGCTGGTCCACGTCGTCGCCGAACGCCTCCCGGAGAACGGGCCCGAGAACCGGAACCTCTTCAGCGCGGAGGGGCTCGCGAACGCGATCCTCGAGTTCGTCCACGGGGTTCCGGTCCACGCGGTCGCGGCGTACTACCGCGAGGAGGGGAAGCTGCCGTCGATCACCGAGATGCTCGGGACGGAAGACTTCTACTCCTGGCTCGGCGCCCACCCCGGCTTCAACGGCTACGACGTCGCCGGGAGCTTCTACCGCCACCTCCTCGACACGTACGACGCGAAGCGGGTCCGCCGCTTCTACCGCGGCGTCCCGGCGAAGAAGGCGTTCGGGAAGGGCCTCGACCGGATCGAGGCGGACTGGCACGCGGCGCTCGACGCCGTCGAACTGAACGACGGCCTCCGGCGGCTGCTCGCGGAGCGCGACGGCCAGGAGGTCGCGTACACCGAGTACGTCGGTCCGGACGCGACGCTGGACGCCGCGACGCTCGGCCCCGCGGAGGAGTGGCGCCGGCTCGACGGCGCCGCGCTGGAGGAGAGCGGCGGCGGGCGGTGGAGGAAGGAGGGGAGCGCCATCCGGGGAGAGGGGCCGCGGGACTCCGGCGATTGGTCGCACGCGTTCCTCGGGGCGGACCGGTTCGGCGACTGCATGATCCGCGCGCGCGTGCGGCCGGACGGCGGTTGCTGGGGCGCGAAGGTCCAGCTCGGCGATTCCTGCCAGGCGATGGTCCTCGGGAACGGCGCGTTCCTCTACACCGAGGACGGCGGGGTCGCGCACGACGGGAACGCGAAGCTCGGCGCGGAGGCGGTCGAACTCGTCCTCCGCCGGGTCGGGACGGAGGCGACGGTCTGGCTCGACGGACGGAAGGTCCTCGACGGGAACGTCGGCGCCGGGGAGGCGCGGGTGACGCTCGGCGTGGTCCAGGGCGCGGCGCGGTTCGAGGAGGTCCGGGTCCGCCCGCTCTGATCGGCGGCGCGGTACGATCGCGGCTCCCCCGACCGGAGGCCGCCCATGTCGCGCCGTCCCGCGCTCCTCGCGCTCCTCGCCCTCCTCTCGATCGCGGCCGCCCCGGCCGCGCGCGCCGACGTCCGGCTGCATCCGCTCTTCCAGGACCACATGGTCCTCCAGCGCGACGCCGAGGTCGCGATCTGGGGCGAGGCCGACCCCGGGGAGGCGGTCACCGTCCGCGGGAGCTGGTCCCCCGCGCGGGCCGACGCGACGGCCGACGCCGAGGGACGGTGGAGCGTCCGGCTGCCGACCGGCGCGGCGGGCGGACCGTACGCGCTGACCGTCGAGGGGAACGACACGGTCCGGCTCGACGACGTCCTGCTCGGCGACGTCTGGCTCTGCTCCGGGCAGTCGAACATGGAGATGGCGTTCCGCTGGCACGCCGGGGTCGACGACCACGAGCGCGAACTCGCGGCGGCGTACCGGCCGCGGATCCGGCTGTTCGACGTCGCGCGGCGCGCCTCCCCCGCGCCGGTCCGCGAGGTCGAGGGGCGGTGGTCGGTCTGCTCGCCGAAGAGCGTCGAGGAGTTCAGCGCCACCGCCTACTTCTTCGCGCGCGCGATCCAGGAGCGGGTCGGCGTCCCGATCGGCCTGATCGGGTCGAACTGGGGCGGGACGCGGTGCGAGGCGTGGACGAGCCGCGGGGCCCTCGAGGCGGAGTTCCCCGAGTTCGAGGCCGCGCTGGAGCGCGCGAGGGTGATCGCCGAACATCCGGAACGCGTTCGCGCGGAGGCCGAGGCGCGGGCCGCCGCGTGGTGGGAGCGGCTCGTCGCGGCGGACGGCGGCGTGCGGCGGGCCGGGGTCGAACACGACGACGCGGACTGGGGGACGGCGAACCTGCCGGGCGCGTGGGAGGGATCGCCGGTCGGCGACTTCGACGGCGTCGTCTGGTACCGGCGCGAGGTCGAGCTCCCGTCGGGTTGGGACGGCGCGCCGCTGTCGATCTCGCTCGGCCCGATCGACGACCTCGACACGGCGTGGTGGAACGGCGTGCGGATCGGCGGACACGAGGCGCCGGGCGCGTGGACGACGCCGCGCACGTACGCGGTCCCGGCCGGCCTCGCGCGCGCCGGCCGGAACGTCGTCGCGGTGCGCGTCGTCGACACCGGCGGCGCCGGCGGCTTCTGCGGCGAACCGGCCGCGATGTCGGTCCGCCACGGCGACCCCTCGGTGAGCGCCGCCTTCGACCTCTCCGGTCGGTGGCGCTTCGAGAGGGGACCGACCGCGCGCGACCTCGGCCGCTTCCCGTCCGGCGACGGGTTCCATCAGAACTGGCCGACCGCCCTCCACAACGGGATGATCGCGCCGCTGGTCCCGTTCGGCCTGAAGGGGGTGATCTGGTACCAGGGGGAGTCGAACCGCCTCGAGGCGCGGCTCTACCGGCGGCTCTTCCCGGCGATGATCCGCGACTGGCGCCGCGCGTTCGAGCGCGACGAGCTCCCGTTCCTCTTCGTCCAGATCGCGCCGTTCGCGTACGGCGGCGACGCCGGGCAGGCGGCGGAGCTCCGGGAGGCGCAGCTCCTCGCCCTCGCGACCCCGCACACCGGCATGGCGTGCACCATGGACGTCGGCGACCCGAAGGACATCCACCCCGGGAACAAGCGGGCGGTCGGCCGGCGGCTGGCGCGCTGGGCGCTCGCGAAGACGTACGGCGTCGACGTCCCGTACTCCGGCCCGCTCTACCGCGGATACCGCGCGGAGGGGGACGCGCTCCGCCTCGTGTTCGACCACGGGGAAGGCCTCCGGACCCGCGACGGCGCGCCGCCGTCGCACTTCGTCGTCGCCGGCGCGGACGGCGTGTTCCACGAGGCGACGGCGACGATCGACGGCGAAGCGGTCGTCGTGCGGTCGTCGTCGGTTCCGAAGCCGGTCGCCGCGCGGTACGCCTGGGGCGCCGCGGACGAGCCGAACCTCGAGAACGCCGCCGGCCTCCCCGCGTCGTCGTTCCGGACCGACGACCCGGACGCGGAGGGGGGCGGCTCGTGAGCGACGTCGTCGACCTCGCCGAGAAGCTCCGCTCGTTCGACGCGACGTGGTCGCCGCGGATCGTCGCCGTGCTGAACGGTCAGGAGGTGAAGGTCGCGAAGCTCGAGGGGGAGTTCGTGTGGCACGCCCACGCCGACGAGGACGAGCTGTTCCTGGTCGTGAAGGGTTCGCTCGACCTCCACCTCCGCGACCGCGTCGTGCACCTCGAAGAAGGGCAGCTCTTCGTCGTCCCGCGGGGCGTCGAACACAAGCCGGTCGCGCCGGGCGAGTGCCACGTCCTCCTGTTCGAGCCGGCCGGCGTCCGGAACACCGGGGACGCCACGGACGACCCGCGGACGGTCGAGGGGAGCGACGTCCCGCGCATCTGACCGCGGCACGCCCGAGTCTCACGGCGCCGACGCGAACCGGATCCAGTCGAAGCGGGCGCGGACCCGCGGCGGGGAGGAGGCCGAGTACGCCATCAGGCCGACGCGAAGCGTCTGGGGGAGGTCCGGCCGCGCGTGCTGGCGCAGCGGCGTCCACGGCTGGGTGTCGTCGACGCGATGGCTCATCGACACGACGTCGTTCGAGCGGACGAGGCGGAGCTCGCCGGTCAGGCCGGGCACCGGGTGGAGGAGGAAGTCGGAGTTCGAGTCGAGCGTCGTCTTGTCCTCGGCGGCGAGGGGCGTCGCGCCGTCGCCGGCCCCGAGCGCGACGTGGCAGAAGTCGTGGTCCGCGGCCGTCGACGCCGGGTCCTGCAGGAGGATCCCCGCCAGGCGGTACGAGAGGGGCGGCGGCGCCCCGGGGTTCTGCGGGTCGTCGACGGTCAGCCGCGCCGTCACCTCGAAGTCGCCGCTCACGAGCCGCCAGACGAGCGGCCCCTCCGCGCCGTGGAACCAGATGTTCTGCAGGCCGCCCGCCGTGGGGACGATTTCGAGCGCCCCGCCGGAGACCGTGACCGTCGCGAGCTCGGGGTGGAGGACGCTCCAGTCCGCACCGAGGGCGACCCCCTCGAAGTCGTCGTCGTAGTGACCGAGCGGGAGGAAGCTCGCCGCCACCGCGTTCGTCTTCGGGTACGGCGGGCCGGCCGCCGCGACGACCACCCCCTGCGTCGCGACCGGCACCGGCGCGACCGTCTCCGGCACGAACCCCTCCAGCGCCGCCTCCCCGGCCGCGTCCGCCGGCACGATCGCCAGCACCGTCGGCTGGAGGAGGTCGAGGCAGACCCCCGCCGAGGGGAAGCACGGTCCGCCGCCGCCCCCCGCGAACGACCAGAGGAACGCCACCGAGTCGCCCGGCGCGGCGCCGGTCACCTCGAGTCGCGCGAACTGTCCGGCGACGAGGTCGGTCTGCTCGAGGACCTGCGCGGACGCGGAGGCGGGGACGAGGGCCAGGAGGGCGGGAAGGAGCGCGAGCGAACGGGGCATCGAGGACCTCTCGGATCGGACGGGGGGTGGGCGGGCGTCGTCCCTCGGACGCCGCGACCGCGGTCGGCGCCCGACACGGAATCGTGGCGC
Organism: bacterium; assembly: GCA_030428825.1. Classification (GTDB taxonomy): domain Bacteria; phylum Planctomycetota; class B15-G4; order B15-G4; family JADJEK01; genus JAUIEL01. Next base: position 2,403 of record JAUIEL010000378.1, on the reverse strand, counting down.
GATTCCCGCCGCCCGGAGGCCGCGAAATCGCTCACTTCTCGGCGAGCGTCCCCCGCGTGAAGACGGACCACGTCCCGTCCCGGTCGGTCGTCTCGAGGACGTAGGAGAAGCCGCTCCCCTCTCCCTCTCCTCCGTCCGCCGCTCCGGGCTCGATCCGGTAGCGCCACCTCGACGTCTTCCCCCCCTCCGACGCGGTCTCCGCCATCGTGACGGCGCCCGTCTCCTCGTCGACCTCGACGTCGTACGTCGTCACCCAGCCGAAACAGAACTGCCGGCACCGGATCGCGCCCTCGAGGACGTCGTACGTGAAGACCCGCAGGTCCTCGAACACCGTCCGGTCCCCCATCCGGCTCCGCGAACGGAGGACGAGGACCGAGTCGGAGAGCTCCCGCTCCGCCGTCATCGACTCGGCGTACGCGAACCCGCCGGAGTGCTCGCCCTGCCCGGCGTGCTCCCCGACGAGGAACGCGAGCGCGTCGAGCGGCGACGGGGCGGCGGTGGTCCTCGCGGTCCGACCGAGGAGCGCCCCGGCGGCCGCGACGGAGGCGAGGAGGAGGAGAGCGGTCCGAGCGGGCGTCGGTCGATTCATGGCGAGGACTCCGGGAGGCCGAGGGCGGCGGGGAGGGAAGAGATCGAGTCGAGGACGGCCGTCGGCGCCGGATCGCGCCGCGTCTCGTCCCCGGGGCGATACTTGCCGGTCCGCACGAGCGCCGCCTGCATCCCGAGGGCGAGGCTGCCGCGGACGTCGAACTCGACGTCGTCGCCGACCATCAGGATCGAGGGACGCGGGACGCCGGCGACGGCGGCGATCCGGTCGAACAGCGCCGCGGACGGCTTCCCGAGCGTCTCGACCGCGTCGACGTCCGCCGCGTAGCGGAGGAACGCGGCGAGCGGACCGAGGTCGGTCCAGAGCGCGCCGTCCTTCCGGTAGTAGCGGTTCCGCTGGAGGGTGTAGAGCACGGCGCCGTCGAGCAGCCGCCGGAACGCCGGCTGGAGGTCGGCGATCGTCCGGTCGTGCGCCTCGGTCGCCACGACCACCGCCGGTCCTGCCGGGTCGTCCGCGAACCACGCGAAGTCCTCGCGCGACGCCTCGTCGACGAGCAGCAGGCCGCGGTCGTGCCCGCGCGCCGGCAGCAGGGAGCGGGCGGTCGAGACCGGGTTCCAGACGTCGTCCGGCGCGTCCGCCAACCCCGCGTCGCGGAGCGTCTCGAACAGCGCGCGGTGCGGACGGCTCGTCGCGTTGGTGACGAACCGGACGGCCCGCCCGCTCGACTTCACCGCGCGGACCGCGGCGGCCGCCCCTTCGAACGGCGCTCCGGCGACGCCGTGCATCAGCGTCCCGTCGAGGTCGAGGCAGACGAGCCGGACCCGGGCCGCGTCGAGCGTCACCGCGCGCTCCCGCCGAAGACGCGCGCGATCCGGCGGGGGCCGACGCCCAGGACCGACTCGGCGATCGGGGCGAGCGCGTCCGGTCCTCCGACGACGTGGACCGTGCGGTGGACGTGGGTGACGCTCTCCCCCGGCGCGAGCGCGGCGGCGGGCGACGACGTCTCGAGCTCGTAGAACGGTCCGAGCGGCGGCGCGCCCGGCGCGGGCGGACCGTCGTTGTAGCTGTTCACGACGTCGCCGCCGTACGGATCGTCCACGAGCTCCCACCGCGAGTCGACGTACCGGGTCGTCCCCTCGGGCCGCGTGTATCTCACCAACGTCAACAGCCCGCGCGCCGGGTCGTAGCTGCCGAGGACCGGTCGCGCCCGCCGCGGGCCGAGGCCGATCTTCGAGCGGTAACGCCCGTCGCCGCGGAAGTAGACGACGCCGTCCTCCACCACCAGCCGGTCCGGCGGGACCTCGCCGAAGTACGCGTCGTTCACCACCGGGCCGCGCTCGTCGACGCTCCCCGGCGCGAACGGGACGACGACCGTGGTCGTGTCGGTCGGGCGGAACATCCCGAGGATCCAGATCGACAGGAGGCCGCCCTCCTCCGTCCACGCGGCGTCGCCGACGTTCGTGATCGTGTTGATCGACTCGTACGCCACGAGCGGGAGGGCCGGCGCGCGCTCGAGGCCGAGGTCGCGCGCCGCCTCGTCCGCGTCGACCAGGCGGACCGTCCGGTCGATCCGGAGCTCGAACGTCGTCCCCTCCCGGTTCACGACGCGTCCCCGGCGACGGAGCCCGACGCTCCGGTCGGTCCGCGCGACGACCTCGTACGGAACGGCGTCGATCAGGGGCGGCGTCTGCCAGTTCTCCAGGTCGAACGGCGCGTCCGGCGCGAAGTAGATCGCGTACCGCCCCCCTTCCGGCCCGAGCCAGAACCGGTCCTCGCCCCCCCAGACGTTGATGTGCGGCGCCAACGCCCCCGACGCGATGTGCTCCCGGTTCAGCCAGCCGTGACTCCCCCCGCCC
>JAUIEL010000377.1 GCA_030428825.1 bacterium | reverse complement strand
GGGGGAATGCGGAGAGGACTCATGAACGTGGACATACCGTGCCAGGCTCGATTCGTCCGCACCGCCGACATTCGGCGAGCACGCCGACGGGGTTCGTGCGGACGAATCGAGCCTGGCACGGTATGTCCACCTCTCGAGGCCCGGCGTCGACGCCGAACCTCCGCGTCAGCGCCCTCTCGTTCCTCTCCTTCCTCTCGTTCCTCTCCTTCCTTCCTCCTTCACCCTCCCCTCGCCGCCCCCACTCCCTCCAGCGCCTTCAGCGCCGCCTCGCGGACGGCCGGGTCCTCGTCCCCCAGGAGGTCGAGGAGGAGCGGGACGACCGAGGCGTCGCCGAGGGCGCCGAGGGCGAGGGCGCCGCCTCGGCGGGCGACGGGGTCGTCGCTCTTCAGGAGGTCGCGGGCCCGGGCGATCGAGGCGGCCTTCCCTCCCGGGCCGAGGAGCTCGACTTCGGTCCGGCGCTCGATCCGCTCGCGGATGGCGTCGACGGCGGCCGCGGCGGCGTCCCGGACCCGGACGCGCGGGCTGTCGAGGAGCGGGACGAGCCGGTCGAGGGCGGGCTCGTACGCGGTCCCGGCGACGGCGACGCAGGCGGCGTGCTGATCGTCCGGACCGCCGGCGAGCCCGAGGGCCACGACCCGCTCGAGCTGTTCCGGGGAGAGCATCGCGTAGGTGTGGCGGATCGTGTCGGCGTCGACCCTCTCGTCCGGCAGGGCGGCGACGAAGGCGGCGACGCACTCCTGCGGTACGCCCATGACGCCGGCCCCCTTGGCCAGGGCTCCGTGCCCCGCGAACACCACGAACGGATCGGCGAAGCCGACCGCGACCTCCGCCAAGAGCCGTCCGGCCTCCGCGGCGTCGAGCCGGCCGACGAGCGCGTCGATGCCCGGCCGCATCAGCCCGGCGTCGCCGGAGCGGACCGCGTCGAGCGCCCGCGCGGTTCCTCCGTCGTCCCCGGCACACGCGATCAGGAAGAGGAGCGTGTTCCGCTGCCGGTGCTTCGCGTGGAAGGCCGCCGCCGCCTCCTCCCACTCCGGCCGGGGGTGCGGCTCGGCGAGGCGGAAGGCGTCGCCGGCGAGAACCGAATCGCTCGACACGAGGTCGGCCGGGAGGTGCGGCAGCGCCTCGAGAGCGAACGCGGGGACGTTCCCCTTCTTCGCGAGCCGCTCGTACGCCTCCCTCCGGACGGCCGGGTGCGGCGACGCCGCGCCGAGGAGCATCGCCCGCGCGTGCGGTTCGGTCGCCATCCCGTACGCGACGTCGAGCAGGACCCGCTGCCCGTACGCGTCGTCGGTCTCCGCGAACGTCTCCGCGATCCACCGCAGCCGCGCCGCGTCGTCCGGCTGACGCGCCGTCACCGTCCGCGCCGACGCCGAGCGCGCCTTCGCCCGTTCGCCGCCGCTCAGAATCCAATCCCCTGCCTCGGCGGCGTGGAACAACCGCGTCAGCTCGGCGTCCGAGAGCCCCGCCCGGCCGTCGAGGAGCCAGTTCGCCTCGGTCCGCGTCTCCTGCGACGAGGCGATCCGATCGATCGTGCCCATGACCGCGGCGCGGACGTCGTCCGGCCACGGCCCCGAGACCCGGCGGAGGAGCTCGACGCCCTCCTCGACGAGACGGATGTCCTCGTCCCGGAGGAGGCGCGAGACGGCGGCGAACGCGATCGCGTCGTCGACGCGCCCGTGCTTGTGGTGGCGGGCGATCCACGCCGCCGCCTTGCTCCGGATCTCGAAACTCTCGTCGCCGAGCCGGTCGATCAGCGGCGCCGCGGCGCGCGACACGTCCCGCTCGACCTTCCCGAGCGCGTCGACCGCCTCCACGCGCACGCCGTCGTCGCCGTCGCCGAGGCGGGCGGTCACGTCGTCGAGCAGCGCCGAGAGCGCCGGCTCGCGGAGGTCCTCCAGCGTCTCCCGCCGGACCGCGGGGTCGTCGTCGGCGAGCAGGCGCCGCAGCCGGTCGGCGACCGCGAGCCGGCCGCCGGCGTTCCGCGTGTAGGCGTCGAGCGTCTCCTGACGCTCCGGAGAGACCGGCCGGTCGACGATGCGCCGCCAGATCGGATGCTCGACGTCCGGCACCTCCTGGCGGAGCGCGGCGACGAGGAGGTGCGGGAACAGGACGTCCTCGTCCGCGAACGCCGCGTCGAGGACGTCGAGCGCCGGCCCCTCGTCGGACTCGGCGAGGAGGAGCGCCGCGTTCTGCACGACCGCGACCTCGCGGCTCCGGAGACCGTCGGCGAGGAACGGCGCCGCGAGCGCGCCGATCCGTCGGAGATCCCCCGCCGCCTGCTCCCGCTGGGCGCCGCCGAGCATCTGGACGAGCGCCCGGATCTTCAGGCGGAGCTCCGGGTCGATCCCGCCCGACCGCTCGCGTCGCTCGAGCGCCGCCCGCGCCTCCGCCGAGTCGGGGTCGAGGCGGAGCACGTGCTCGAGCTCGGCGCCCGCGGCGTCGGACGAGCCGAGCGCCTGGAGGCACCGGGCGAGCCCGAGGCGGGCCTTCACCTCGGTCGGCACGTCGCCGTCCGCGGCCGCCAGCGCGGCGGCGTCGCGGTACCGGTCGGCCGCGTCCCGAAGGTTCCGGACGCCGTCCTCGAGATAGAACGCCTCGTACAGGACCGGTCGCGCCTCCTGCGCGAGGAGCGGCGCCGGCGCGACGAGCGCGAGCGCGAGGGCGAGGAGGGGGGCGGGATGGCGAGGGCGGTTCATGGCGATCTCCTTTTCGATCGGCGCGGTTCGTCGGACGCCCTCATCAGACGCCGCCGCGCCGACCGTGCCGTGTCAGGTCCGTCCCGAAGATGTCCCGGCCGCCTCGAGGCGATACCCGACGCCGTGGACCGTCACGAGCACCTTCGGATCGGACGGGTCGCGCTCGATCTTCTTCCGGAGGCGCGCGACGTGGTTGTCGAGGGTGCGGGTCGTGTGCGTGCGATCGAGGCCCCAGAGCTCCTTCAGGAGGTCCCGGCGTTCGACCGCGCGGCCGCGCCGCTCCCAGAGGTGACGGAGGATGTCGGTCTCGATCGGCGTCAGCTCCTCGTCGCGGCCGTCCGGGTGTCGCGCGCGGCGGCCGTCGAGGTCGACCTTCACGTCGTTCAGCGCGAGGACGGTCGTCGCCGTCCCCCCCGCGCGTCGCAGCACCGCGTCGAGGCGCGCGAGCAGCTCCGCGACGCCGAACGGCTTCCGGACGTAGTCGTCCGCGCCGAGCTCGAGCCCCATCACGACGTCCGTCTCCTGCCCTCGCGCGGTGAGGCAGACGACCGGCAGGACCTTCCCCGACGCGCGGAGCTCCTTCAGCAGGTCGAGCCCGTCGGCGTCCGGGAGGTTCAGGTCGAGGAGGACCGCGTCGAACGACCGCTCGCGGAACGCCGCGCGCGCCGCCGCGCCGTCCGCGGCGACGGTCACCTCGTACTCTTCGCGCTCGAGGTTGAACCGGACGCCCCGCGCCAGGTCCGGGTCGTCCTCCACCAGCAGAATGCGGCCCTTCACGCCTTCTCCTCCGTCTCGCGCGGGAGCGTCAGCTCGACCTCGGCGCCGCCGCCGGCCCGCCCGCGCGCCGTCGCGTCGCCGCCGTGCCGCCGCGCGACCTCGCGGACCAGGGCGAGCCCGAGTCCGGTGCCGGGGACCCGCACGTCGTTCCCCCGCACGAACCGTTCGAACATCCGGTCCTCGCCGCCGGGAGGGAACCCCGGGCCGCGGTCGGCGACGGAGACCCGCACCGAGTCGCCGTCCGCCGCGACCCGGACGTCGACCGCGCCGCCGCCGGGGGCGTGCTTGATCGCGTTCTCGATCAGGTTGCCGATCGCGCCGCGGAGGGCGTCGGCGTCCGCGACCGCGTCCGCCGCGCCGTCCCCCGCCCGCTCGAGCGAGAGGGCGAGCCCCGCCTCCTCGGCGAGCGGCCGGTGCGCCTCGACGACCGACTCCGCCAGGGCCGCCACGTCGAGCGCGCGCCCCGACGCCTCGGGACGCTCCAGGCGCGAGAGGTCGAGCACGCCGTCGACCATCCGGGCGAGCCGCCCCGCCTCGCGCGCCGCGATCCCCGCGAACTCGCGCGCCTCCGCCGCGTCGTCGACCCGCCCCTCCGCGAGCGTCTCCGTGTACATCCGGACCAGGGTCAACGGCGTCCGAAGGTCGTGGCCGACACGCTGCAGGAACCGCGCGCGAGCGTCGGCCGCCTCCGCCTCCCGCCGCGCCGCCCGCACGGTCTGCCGGATCGCGAGCCCCCCCGCCGCGAGGAGCGCGACGAGCGCGAGGAGGAGCGCCGCCGAGCGTTCGTCCGCGGAGGCGAGGACCTCCGCCCGGTCGCCGGCCGCGAAGAGACGCGCGCCGGAGAAGCGCGGGAGCGGCGACGACTCGACCAGCCGCCCCTCCTCTCCCGGACCGCGGGCGTCCGGCCGCGTCGTGAGGACCACGCCCTCTCCCAGCGCGGGGACCGCCTCCTCGGCGAGGACGACCGCGCCGTCGTCGCGCACGACGCGCGCCACGCAACGCTCGCCGGCGAGCGCGACGGCCGGCGCCGCGCCGCCGTCGATCCACGGCGCGAGACGCTCGATCCGGGCGAGGTCGTCCTCGCGCGCCGCGATCCGCTCCTCCGTCACCGCGGCGCGTCGGGCGAGCCCCCGCGCCACCGCGTCGTCCGGGCCACCGACGGCGGAAAGGAGGTCGTCGACGAGCGACGCGTCGTCCGGGTCGCCGAGCTCGACGCGCGCCAGGAGCGCCTCGACGAGCGTCCGCCGCCGGTCCGCGCCGAGCCCCTCGAGGAGCCGCCGCGCGAGCGCCGCCGCCCCCGCCGCGTCCGACGCCGCCCGCCGGAGCGCCGACGCGCGATGGAGCGCGATCCGGCGGTGGTCCTCGTCGATCTCCTCGTGCGCCGCGACCGCGAGGTACCGCTCCTCCGCCGCGGCGAGGTCGCCGGCCCGCTCGGCCTCCTCGGCGAAGCCGATCATCCACTCGCCGAGCGGGGAACGTCCGACCGGGACCGCGAGGCGGCGGAACGCGTTCGGCGCGGGCGGTTCGACGAACCGGCCGTCGACGACGATCGCGTCGCCGTCCCCCCGACGCGCCCGCGCGAGCGCCACGTCGGCCGCCGCCTCGATCCGTCGCCGCGCGTCGCCGAGGAGGGAGGACAGGCGGTCGCGCTCCGTCCGCTCCGCCGCCGCGCGCTCGGTCGTCACCGACCGGACGCCGAGCCCGAGCAGCACGAGCGCGGCGACGCCGAGCAGGCCGAACGAGACGATCGAGGCGGCGGAGGTCGTGCGCACGGACACAGCGTCCCGGATCCCGCGGAGGCGGGCGTCACGAAAATGTACCGGCGACGTCCCGGCGCGCTACGCTCGGCCCCCCGTCCCCCGCCCTCCGTGGAGGAGTCCATGCCGCCGACCATCCGCTTCCTCGGCGCCGCCGGCACCGTCACCGGCTCGCGCTTCCTGATCGAGTCCGGCGAGAAGCGGCTCCTGATCGACTGCGGGCTGTTCCAGGGTCCGCGCGAGCTCCGGCAGCGGAACTGGGAGCCGATGCCGATCGAACCGTCGACGTTCGACGCCGTCGTGCTGACGCACGGGCACATCGACCACTGCGGCTACCTCCCCCGGATCGTCAAGCGCGGCTTCTCGGGCCCCGTGTACGGGACGCCGGCGACGGCCGGCCTCCTCGGGATCATGCTCCCGGACTCGGCGCACCTGCAGGAGGAGGAGGCGCGATACCGGAACAAGAAGGGGTACACGAAGCACAAGCCCGCCCTCCCGCTCTACACGAAGGAGGACGCCCGCGAGACGCTGGGCCTCGTCCGCACCGCGCCGTACCAGAAGCCGTTCTCGCCGGTCCCCGGGTTCGAGGTGACGCTCCACCCGAGCGGCCACATCCTCGGCGCGGTCTTCGTCGAGGTGAACGTCGAGGGGCGCCGCATCGTCGTCTCGGGGGACATCGGCGGATACGACCGGATCGTGATGGGCCCGCCGGCGCCGCTCCCGCCGGACGTCGACTACGTGCTGGTCGAGTCGACGTACGGGGGGCGCAGCCAGGAACACCGGCCGGTGCAGGACCAGCTCGAGGAGCACATCGCGCCGGCGCTCGCGCGGGGAGGCGTGGTCGTGATCCCGGCCTTCGCGGTCGGCCGGACGACGCTGATCCTCTACCACCTCCGTCAGCTCATGGAGAAGGGGCGGCTCCCGGACGTGCCGGTCTTCGTCGACTCGCCGATGGCGACCGACGCCGTCGAGCTGTACTGCAAGTTCGGCGACGAGCACAACCTCCGCGTCGACCTGCTCAAGAGCGCGAGCTGCCCGATCGTCACGCCGCAGATCAAGCTGATCCGGAAGGTCGAGGAGTCGAAGGAGCTGAACCATCTCCGGGGTCCGGCCGTCATCGTCTCCGCCAGCGGCATGGCGACCGGCGGGCGCGTCGTCCACCACCTGAAGAACCGCCTCCCCCACCGCGACAACCTCGTCCTCCTCGTCGGCTACCAGGCGATGGGGACCCGCGGCCGGCGGATCCTCGACGGCGCCGACGACGTCCGGATCTTCGGCCGCGACGTCCCGATCCGAGCCGAGGTCGCGTCGATCCGCGGCCTCTCCGCCCACGGCGACGCCGACGACATCATGCGCTGGCTCGGCACCGCCCGACGCCCGCCGCGGAAGACGTTCCTCGTCCACGGCGAGGAGGACGGACTGAAGGCGATGGCGAAGCGCGTGAAGGACGAGCTCGGCTGGAAGTTCGCCGTCCCCCGCTACCTCGAGTCGGTCGAACTGTCCTAGCCGCCAAAGTCGACGTCACCGAACGGCGTCTCAACGAACGGCGTCCAACGAACGGCGTCAGACCCCACGACTTGCAAGTAGCGGGGTCTGACCCCACCCCACTCACTTGCTACCAGAAGGTGACGCGCGGAGACGAAGTCGTTTCGTGCGAACAGCTTGCGCTCGCAGGTCGCGGACCTCCTCACGACCTCCGGGCCTGATCGGACGCCGCTCGGTCGGCGGCGAGTCTCGTGAGGGGCGACGAATGCGGTGATTCGGGGCCGAATGCGGCACATGAGTGGGGTGGGGTCAGACCCCACCGCATGCGCGGAGTAGGGTCTGAC
>JAUIEL010000376.1 GCA_030428825.1 bacterium | reverse complement strand
CCGGCGCGGGGCGAACCGGCCCGCCAGCACGTCCGCGGGGCCGACGGCGACGATCGTCTCCCCCTCGATCGCGACCGCCCCTCCGGCGATCACGCCGGCGTCGTCCAGCGCGGCGCCGACCCGGGGGGCGGGGCCGGCGACGGTGGCGATCTCGCGGGCGTTCGTGACGAGCAGGTCGCAGGGGGCGGACATCGTCGGGGATCATATCAGGCGGGTCGGGCGGGCGAGGCCGGTTCGCCCGACCGTCCGCCGCGATCGCGCCTCAAGCCGCGCCGCCCCCGTTCCGATACGAGACACGGGAGCGCCTACCGTTGTTGCATGACGATCTCGCGCGTCGCGTCCTCCGCTCGCTGGTGCCGGCGGCGCTCGCGCTCGGTTTCCTCGCCGTCTACCCGGCCATCGCGCCGCGGGTCGTCGCCCGCCTCGGCCCCGGGTTCTCGCCGCCGTTCGTCGCCCTCTACGTCGTCACGCTGGTCGGGCTGTTCGGGCTCGACGCGTGGGCGCGCGACCGCCGCATGGCGCGCCTGAAGGCGACGGTCGAGGAGGCGGAGCGGCGGGCGGAGATGCAGCGGGAGCGCGCGGACGAGCTCCGGTTCGTCCTCGACGTGGCGCACGACCTCGACGGGGAGTCGCGCCTCGAGAGCGCCCTCTTCACCGTCCTCGACCGGCTGGGCGAGCTGTTCCCGTTCGAGACCGGGTACGTCTACCTCCGCGACGCGGCGGGCCGGGTGACGAGGCGCGGTATCCGCCCCCTGACGGCCCGGCCGTCCGACCGCGTCCGCGCGTTCGTCGAGAGCGCCCTCCAGGTCTCCGACGGCGACGCGCCGGAGGACACCACGATCGACGACGTGGAGGCGGGCCGGGTCGCGTGCCCGATCCGCTCGCGGGGGAACGTCATCGGCCTCCTCGTGCTCGAGGGGGTCGACCGCCCGGGGGAGGACGACCGCGCGCGCCTGCTCGCGGTCGCGGACCGGCTCGGGACCGCGCTGAACGGGCTCCGGTTGCTGGAGGAGGTCGGCGCGAAGGAGCGCGCCCTCCGCCGCGCGTACCGCGAGCTCCGCGCCACCGGCGACCGGCTGGCGCGGTCGAGCGCGCTGGAGGAGACCGGCGCGCTCGGGCTCGCCGCGAGCGACGCGCTCCACTCCCCCACGGAGGCCGCCCTGGCGGAGGTCCGTCGGCTCGAGCGCGAGGCGGCGGCCGGCGGGCGGGACGGCGCGCTGGCGTCGCTCCGCCGGCTGAAGTCGACCCTCGGCGAGCTCCGCACCCTCGCGGACCAGCTCCGCGGCGTCGGGCGCCGGGTCGGACGCCCCGCCCCGTGCGCCGTGAACGACCTCGTCGTCTCCGCGCTCGACCTCGCGCTCCCCGACCTGAAACGGAGCGGCATCGAGGTCCGGCTGCGCCTCGACGAGGAGGTCCGGGACGTCCTGATGGACGAAGGGGTCCTGATGCACGTCCTCTCGCGGTCGTTCCGCTCCGCGCGCGCGAGCCTCCGTCGGGCGCCGACGCCGCGCCGCCTGACCGTCGAGACGCGGGCCCGCGGCGAGGGGGTCACCGTCTCGTTCCGGGACAACGGGGCCGGCATCGATCCGCCGGGATCGGCGCGGCGCGTCCGTCGCGGCGAGGACGAGGGGGGGACGTCGCTGGAGCGGGCGGTCCGACGGGCGACCCGCGAGCTGGGACAGGCCGACCTCTCGGTCCACGGGGTCTCGGTCGGCGAGGAGTCCCGCCTCGGCGAAGGGCGGACCCTGACCGTCCACCTGCGGGGGGCGCAGCGGATTTCGACCGGGGGACCGCTATAATCTCGCCCGGTCGGCCGTTCCTCCCTGGACGGCGTCGCCAGGAAGTACCGGAGACCGAACTTGAACCAGGGGGAGCCCGAGTCGCCCTCGGACGGCTCGACACAAGTGATGCTCGCGGCGGCATTCGCCGCCCTGTCCGTCGCCACCGCCCTCCTACGGTACGGCCTCGACACCGTCTCGAAGTCCCGTCTCCTCCACGGAGAGGACGAGACCGGACGTGCCCGCATGGAGCGGTACGTCGAGGCGCTCGACCGGACCCGGATCGGCGTCCTGCTGCTCTGGACCGCGTCCGACGCGGGTTTCGTCCTCGCCCTCTTCCGGCTGGTCGCGCCGCTCCTCGGCCCGGACCGCCTCGGCCTGGCGTTCGGGATCACCGCCGCCGTCGCCGCCGTCCTGCTGGTGACGTTCGGCCGGATCCTCCCCCGGGTGTTCGCCGCGCGGGGGCTCGACGCGCCGGTCCGCCGCGCGCTCCCCGTCCTCCACGGGGTCGGGCTCGCCCTCTCCCCGGTCACCGTCCCGCTGCTCGGCGTCAAACGACTGCTCGACCGGATGCTGCACCTCGAGAGCGGGGCGCCGGTGAACGGGACGTTCGCCGACGAGCTCATCGCGACCGTCGCCGAGGGGGAGCGCGAGGGCTCGGTCGGCGAGGACGAGGCGGACATCATCGAGAACGTCGTCGACATGCGCGAGGTCGAGGTCAGCGAGATCATGACCCCGCGCACCGACATGTCGTGGGTCTCGTCGACGGCGAGCGTCTTCGAGGCGCTCCGGTACGCGTCGGAGGAGAAACATTCGCGCATCCCGGTCGGCGAGGACGACTCCGACCACATCGTCGGCGTCTTCTACGTCCGCGACGTCGTCGACAAGCTCGTCGACATCGAGACGATCAAGCACCTCCCGGTGAAGCAGGTCTGCCGCAAGCCGTTCTACGTCCCCGAGTCGAAGAACGTCTCCGACATGCTGCGCGAGTTCAAGGAGAACAAGATCCACATGGCGATCGTGCTCGACGAGTACGGCGGCACGTCGGGTTTGATCACGATCGAGGACGTGCTGGAGGAGATCGTCGGCGAGATCGACGACGAGTACGACAGCGACGAGGAGACTCCGGTCCTCGACAAGCTCGGACCCGACCGCGCCCAGGTCGACGCGCGGATCTACATCGAGGATCTGAACGAGGCGCTCGAGATCCACCTCCCCGACGACGAGGACTTCGACACCGTCGGCGGCTTCGTCTTCAGCCACCTCGGCCGCGTCCCGCAGCGCGGCGAGCGGTTCGCGTGGGAGAACCTCGACATCCAGGTGCTCGACGCGGACGACCGGCGGGTGAAGCTCCTCGAGGTGAACGTCCTCGAGCGCGACCTCACGAACGGACGGGGCTGACCGGCGCTCCGCGGGCCGGCGCCGGGGAGTCCCGGCCGGCCGTCAGACCAGCCCCTCGTTCCCGCTCCCCTTGAGTCGGTCGACGACCTCCTTCACCCGCTGCGCGTCCTCCTTGCGGCAGACGAGCGTCGCGTCCGCGGTCTGCACCACGACCAGCCCCTCGACCCCGACGACGGCGACGTGGTGCCCGTCGCCGGCGATCACGACGTTGCCGCTCGCGTCGAGGAGGGTCCGGTCGCCGAACCCGACGTTCCCCGCCTCGTCCTTCGGCAGGACGCGCTCGAGGGCGGCGAACGAGCCGACGTCGTCCCATGAGAACGGCGCCTCGATCACCGCCACGTCGTCGTCCTTCTCGACCACGCCGAAGTCGATCGAGATCTTCGGGAGGGCGCCGAACGTCTCGGCGGAGATCGCGCCGTCGCCGAGCAGTTCGTCCGCCACGCCGGGCAGGCCGGCCGCGAGCTCGGGGAGGAACCGCCCGATCCGCTCGCGCATCGCGGCGGCGCGGAAGACGAAGATCCCGCCGTTCCAGAGGAAGCGGCCGGCGGCGAGGAACTCCTTCGCCGTCTCGAGGTCCGGCTTCTCGCAGAACCGCTCGACGCGGTACCAGGGGACCCCGCCGACCTCGCCGCGCGCCGCGCCGCGCTCGATGTATCCGTACCCCGTCGCGGGGCGGGTCGGCGCCATGCCGAACGTGACGAGGGTCGACGGCGACTCCTCGACGACCGCCGCGCCCTTGCCGAGCGCCTCGCGGAACGCGGCCGCCGGCGCGATCACGTGGTCGGCGGAGAGGATCGCCAGGACGGCGTCCTCGTCCTCGCGACCGATCACGGTCGAGGCGAGCCCGATGCACGCCGCCGTGTCGCGCCCGCACGGCTCGGCGACGACGTGCGACGGCGGGACGTCCGGGAGGAGCGCGCGGATCCGGTCGGCGTACGCGGCGTTCGTGACGATCCAGACCCGCTCGGGCGGGACGAGCCCCTCGAGCCGCTCGACCGTCTCGACGACCAGCGCCTTCTCGGTCACCAGCGAGAGGAGCTGCTTCGGGCGCGCGGCGCGGCTCAGGGGCCAGAACCTCGTGCCGGAGCCGCCGGCCATGATCACGGCGTGGAGCATGCGTCGATCACCTCGTCTCGTCGGGGCGCCCGGCGATCCGGGAGCGGGAGCGGCCCAGGGTAGCAGCCCGTCGAAGAAGTCATGCGGGGCTGCGGCGGCCCATCGCGACCGATCCCCGCGTCGCGCGCGTGGTATCCTCTCGGCCGCCCGCTGAACCCGAGGAACCCCGATGCGCCCGCTCCTCCCCGTCCTCTCCGCGGCGGCCACGCTGCTCGCCCTCGCCTCCCCCGCGGCCCTCGGCCAGGTGACGCTCACGCCGAGCATCGCGTTCTCGACGCACGACGAGCCGGTCGACGGTCTCGGCGACTCGTTCAACCCCTCGTTCCCCGGCCTGATCCGGACCCAGTCGAGCCGCACCGACCGGGCGATGCAGGAGTTCCCGCTCGCCTCCCTCTCGACGCAGGTCGTCACCGGGGCGTCGATCTCCGGGAAGGTCCACGTGAACAACGCGTTCGACAACGGGCCGAGGACGTTCGACTTCTTCCTGTACGCCGGCAACGGTCAGGCCGACCTCGGCGACCATCAGATCCCCGGCTTCTACGTCGGGAGCGGCTCGTACCACCCGCCGACAGACTCGTCGTTCACGTTCACCTTCGGCGTCGCGGCCGAGCTGGAGACGATCCTCGCCACCGGCGCGTCGCACGTCGGCCTGAAGGTCGTCGGGACCTCGAACCCGAACTTCCCGAACATCCTGAGCGCGTCCGACGCGAAGCTCCAGGTGCAGACCTCCGGCGCGGTCCCGGTCTGGACCGACCTCGGGCTCGGGCTGGCCGGGACCCACGGCGTCCCGCCGCTCGGCGGGACGGGCGTCGTGACGTCGGTCGCGCCGCTCACCATGAACATGATGAACGGCCTCCCCGGCGCCACGGCGTTCCTGATCACCGGCCCGACGGCGGTGAACGCGCCGTTCTTCGGCGGGACGCTCGTGCCGTTCCCGCAGTTCATCCTCCCGACGATCGTCCCGAACGACGGCGCGATCCTCCTCACGGTCACGACCCCGCCCGCGGTCCCGGCGGGGGTGCCGATCCACGTCCAGTACTGGATCCAGGATCCGGCCGCCCCGCAGGGGCTCGCCGCCTCGAACGCGGTCGTGGTGACGACGCAGTGAGGGGCCGGGCCTGACCCCGCTCCCGCCCCACCGCGTCGCCCGGTTCGCGGCGTTCGCCTACGCGCTCCTCGCGGCCGTCCTCCTCGCCGGGGGCGCCGCGAGCTTCGCCGACCCGCTGGTGATCGACGTCGTCACGCCGCCGCGGGTGATCCGCCCGTCGTGGATCGAGTGCTTCGCCCTCCCCGTCCTCCTCGCTCTCGCCGCCGTCTTCCTGGCGCGGCAGGCGCGGCGACCGTCGGCGTGAGCCGGTCGGCCGGGTTCTCCGGTTGATTCTCCGCCGCCGGGCGTGTTGCCTGGATCGGAGACCCGCGACCCGTTCCTCCTCGACCCGAGACGGCCCATGCGCCCGATCGCCGTGACCCTCGTCTTCGGCGGCCCCAGCCGCGAGCGCGACATCTCCGCCGGCTCGTTGAAGCCGTGGGTGACGTACCTCTCGGACGAGCCGGGCGTCTCCCTCACCGTCGTCTTCGTCGACCCGGACCTCCGCGCGTGGCGGCTCCCGGAGCGGTACGCGTACACGAACACCTGCGCCGACTTCGCCGACGACCTCGCCCCGGACGACCGCCTCGACGACGACGCGTTCGACGCCCTCCTGCGGGCGCAGGACCTCGTCGTGCCGGTCCTGCACGGCGCGTACGGCGAGGACGGGGTGTTCCAGCGGCGGCTGGAGGCGCTCGGCGTCCGGTACCTCTTCAGCGGGCCGGACGGACTCGCCGCGAGCTTCGACAAGGCCCGGACGTACGAGGTGCTCGCCGCCGCCGGCTTCCCGGTCCCCGTCCACCGGGTCGTCGGTCGCGAGGCGCTCGACGAAGGCGTCGGCGCGTTGAACGAGTGGGTCGAGGCGCGGCTCCGCCCCGCGACGATCGGCGGCCTCCCCCGGGCGTGCGCCGTGAAGCCGGCCCGCTCCGGCTCGTCGTACGGCGTCACCCTCGCCGCCCCCGGCGAGAAACCGCTCGCGGACGCGGTCCGGTGCGCGCTCGAGCACGACGACCGGGTGCTGGTCGAGGAGCTCCTCGTCGGGACCGAGTTCTCGGTCCTCGTGATCGACGGCGACGACGGCGCGCCGCACGCCCTCGCCCCGACCGAGGTCCGCGCCCGGAGCGAGGTGTACGACACCCGCCAGAAGTACCTCCACGGCGCCGGCGCGCTCCTCGACACGCCGATGCGCGACGCGGGCCTCGTGGCGCCGGTCCGCGACGCGGCGCGGCGGGCGTACGAGGCGCTCGGCCTGCGGCACCTCGCCCGCGTCGACGGCTTCGTCGTCGACGGGCGCGTCTTCGTGACCGACGTCAACGGCATCAGCGGGATGGGGTTCTCGAGCTTCGTCTTCCTGCAGACGAGCATGATCGGCCTGTCGCACCGGCAGCTCGTCCGGCGCCTGGTCGAGCGCGGCGCGGGGCGGCCGATCGAGGACGCCGGCGCCGTCGGCGAGCGCGCCCCGGCCGCCCGCCGCGTCCACCTCCTGTTCGGCGGCGCGACGTCCGAGCGGCAGGTCTCCCGTCAGTCCGGGATCTTCGCGGGCCTCTGTCTCCTCGCGGCCGGCCACGACGTCCGGTTCCACCTCATGGGGACCGACCACCGCTTCACCGAGATCGGCCTCTTCCTCGCGCTCCACCACGACGTCGAGGAGATCGAGGACCGGATCCGCGACCCCGGGC
>JAUIEL010000375.1 GCA_030428825.1 bacterium | reverse complement strand
GGGGACGGGGGAACAAGGAGACGACCCATGGAATGACCCCGCTGCGGACCCCGACGAGCGTGCCGATCCTCCGCGTCAGCGCCCTCTCCCCTGCTCTCCCTTGCTCTCCCTTGCTCTCCCCTGCTCCTCCCTTTCTACACTCCGCCCCTCTCCCTCTCCTCCGTCGTCCTCGGTCCGACGCTCGCCGCCCCTCCTTCGGCGCCTGGGGGTCTTTTCGGGGGTGCTGCGCTTGGCACGACGTCTGCTTCGCGTCCTTCGGAGAAGACTCCGATGAACCGTCACGACGCCACCGCCGGGATCCGAAACGACGCTCCCCGAGTGCTCGGGAGAGGGGGCGTCGGAGTCGTGGAGGAGGTGGAGGATCGGCGTACGGGAGCGCGGTTCGCGCGGAAGCGGTTGAAGCGGGACGTGCTCCACGACCGGCGGCAGCGGGAGGTGTTGCGGCGCGAAACGCGCGTGCTCCGGTCGCTCTCGCATCGCGGCATCCCTCGGGTCGACGCGTGGTCGTCCGGTGACGACGCGGAGCCTTGGTTCACGATGACGCTCGTCGACGGGGAAGACCTCGACGAGATGCTCCGAGCCGCTTCGTTTCCGTTCTCGGGCGGGGTCGACGTGGTCGAGCGCGCGGCGGCGGTCGTGGAGTTCGCGCACCGGCGCGGCGTGGTGCACGGCGACTTGAAGCCGGCGAACGTCCGCGTCGATCGGGGCGGCGAGGTGTTCGTCCTCGACTGGGGACTCGCACGAGAGGTCGACGACGGGGCTCGGGGCGGCGGGAGCGCGTCGGGGACCGTGGCGTACATGGCGCCGGAGCAGGCGAGCGGCGGCGCGATCGACCGCCGCACCGACGTCTTCAACCTCGGCGCGACCCTCTGCCACGTCCTGACCGGCGCCCCGCCACACGATCCGTCCGATCCCGAGGCCCCGGTGACGGCGGCGCTCGGCCGGTGCGAACGGGCGCTCGACCGGCTCGACCGCTCCGGCGCGGACCGGCGGCTCGTGCGGCTCGTCCGCCGCTGCCTCGCGCGGGATCCAAGCCGCCGCCCCGCCGACGCGGGAGTCGTGCGACGCGCGCTGGCGCGCATCCGGCGCCGCCGGCGGATCGAGGCGTGGCTGGATCGGATCGCCTGCTTCGGCCGCTGAGGGGCACGACGTCGCGCCCACCGGTTACGATGCCGGGGACCGGAAGGAAGGGGGTCCCGCGATGCGACTCGCCGTCGTCCTGGCCGGAGTCGGCCTCCTCGTCGTCGTCCTCGCCCGCTTGCGCGTCGCCGACGCGCCCGAGGCGGGTCCGAGACCCGCCGCCCGCGCGGCGTCCGAGGCATCGGACCTCGGCCGCCCCGCGCCGTCGCCGGCGTCCCCGGACGTTCGGCGCGACTCGGTCGTCGAGGCGCCGCTCGAGGAGACGGCCGCCACGCTCCTTCCGCCGATCACGGGAGTCGTGATCGAGACGGACGGGACCCCGATCCAGGACGCGACGATCTCCGCGACCTTCGGCGGCGCGACCGAGGTGACACGATCCGCCGGCGACGGCACGTTCTCGTTGGTGCCGCCATCGGCGCCGCGCGTGACGCTCCTCGTCTCCTCGCCGGCGCACGTCGGGACGAGCTACGGCGGCATCCGCCCCGGACAGCGAGTCACGATCGTGCTCGGCCGAGGGGTCCCGGTCTCCGGCCGCGCGGTCGACATGGAGACCGGAGCGCCGATCGCCGGCGCGAACGTCCGCGCTCGCGGCGCGGCCCCGAGCGGCCCCGACGCCGCCCTCCCCGTCGTGTCTCGCGAGGACGGACGATTCGACGTCGTGCTCCCCGACCCGACCCTGACGCTGTCCGTCGTGAGCGACGGGTACCGCACCCTCTCGTTCCACGGCCTCTCGCCGAGCAAGCTCGGGGCCGAGTGGACGGTCTCTCTCGCCCCGGACCGTGTCGACAGGGCCGTCTACTACCGGGTGACGAACGCCCGGACCGGACGCTCCGTCCCCGGCGTGGAGATCGACCCGGGACCGGCCGTGGCGCTCGGCGACGGCCTGCATCGGGCGGGGAGCCGCCGGGGGTTCTCCGCCGATCGGGCGAGGATCCGCGCGCTTGGCTACGTCGAGAGGAGGGTCGACTTCGTGCGCCCGCGCGGCGAGACGCCGGACGGAGCGGTCGAGGTCCCGATGGAGCCGGAGACCGTCGCGACGGGACGCGTGATCGACGGAGAGGGGCGGCCGATCGCCGGTGCTTCGGTGATGCTCGATCGCATCCTGGAGCCCTCCGGCGATCCGTATCCGTTCGTCCGGGGGAACGCGAGATCGGACGCCGACGGTCGGTTTCGGATCGACGGCCTGCTCCGAGGTGCGAAGTACGAACTCTGGTGTTCCCACGACGCGTTCGCGCCCCTGAAGCGAGCCGAGCGAACGTCCCCGGACGCGGCCTCCTGGGAGCTCGACGCCATCGTGCTCGACGGGAGCCGGACGATCACCGGACTCGTGATCCGGGACGAGGGCGGCGGGCCGATCGCCGACGCGATCGTCTCCTCGGGAACACGCGTCGCCCGGAGCGGTGCCGACGGGCGGTTCGTTCTCCGCCACGTGACGGCTCCGTGCGAGCTCCGCGTCGAGGCGCCGGGGCGGGCGCCCGCGATCGTCGACGCGCCGCGGGAAGGGGCGTCGACGATCCGCCTCGCCGCCGCGGCGTCGATCCGCGGCGCCGTCGTCGACGAGGACGGCAGCCCCCTCCCCGGCGCGTGGATCCGGACCGAAACGCACGGCCTCGACGACGGGCTCCCCGAACCGGTCGTGAGGGTCCGGCGCGGGTTCTCCGTCGCGGCGAGGACCGACCTCGAGGGGCGCTTCGAGCTCGACGGTCTGCCGCCCGGGCGCCATCGCTTGTACGCGGGCTTCAGGGACCGGAACGCTCCGAGCCGGCCACCGATCGTGGAGGCGGGCGAGACCGACGTGACGATCGTCCTGCCGCGGCCCTCCGGCGTGATCGGTCGGGTCGTGTCCGCCCGCGACGGCGAGCCCGTCACGCGCTTCAAGGTGGAACAGAGGACCGCCGCCATGCACATGGCGGAAACGCATGAGAACGAGACCGGGTCGTTCTGGATCTCCGCGCCTCCGAACGAACCGCTCACGCTCGCGGCCTGGGCGGACGGACACTCCCGTCACGAAATGGGCGACATCGTCCTGAGGCCGGGCGAGATCCGAGAGCTCGCGTTCCCGCTGACGGCCGCGGCGAGCGTCGAAGGGCTCGTGCTCGATCCCGACGGCTCACCGCTCCCGAACGTCGAGGTCCGCGTCGTGCCCCTGCTCGAGACGCCGTCCTTCGTCCGGCGCCGCTCGCTGAGCGACGCGCGCGGCCGCTACCTCGTCGATGATCTCTCCGCCGGGGAACATCGATTCGTCGCGAACACCCGTGGCGCATCCGAGGTCCCCCTCACCGTGACGCCGCCGACCGTCACCCTCGCCGACGGGCAGCGCGCGCGGATCGACCTCCGTGCCCGTCCGCCGGCGGGACCCGAGCTGGTCGGCACCCTGCGGCTCCCGGACGACCCGACGCGCACCCACGTCGTGATCGACCTCGCGTCCGAGACCGTGACGGGACGGGACGGTCGCTTCCGCGCGCAAGCGGATGCCCACGGGCGGTTCCGGATCGCCGCGATCCCGCCCGGCCGTTATCGGGTGCGGGTCGACTACGTGCTGGCGTCGACGACCTCGGCCTCGATCCAAGTCGAACCGACGGCCCTCGAGATCCCCGATGTCGACCGCTTCGAATGCAACTTGAGGAGTGAGGAGTGAGGACTGAGCCTCCCTCCCGTCCCACTCGGGCGCGAACCGCGACGGGGCCGGCGCGGCCGGCGTTCCGTCATGCGCGCTCGCTCGGTTCGCCCCCCGAGCGGGACGACGTCGGCGACGGCGCGGCCGCCATTCCTGCCCCCGCCAGCAACGCGACGGCGTACGCGACCAGGCCGAGCAGGAACGCGGCGCGGAAGCCGAGGAGGAGCGAGGCGACGGTGACGGCGACCCCGCCGAGGACGGTCGCCACGCCGTTCATCGCGTACCCCCAGGCGATCGCGCCCGGGGGGCGGGAGGCGAGGTGCCGCACCGCCCAGGGGAACGGCAGCCCGAGCGACAGCGCGAGCGGGAGGAGGAGCAGGGCGACGCCGGCGATGCGGACGACGCGCGGTCTTCCGATCAGCGCGTCGAACACGATCGGGTGGACCGCCGCCACCAGGGCGCCCGCCGCGAGCACCCCGAGACACGCGACGACCGGAGAGCGGAGTCGGAGCCGACCGCCGAGGAGGCTGCCGAGCCCGGCGCCGCAGAGGACGACGCAGAGGACCGTCGAGTACGCGTGCAGGGGGAAGCCGATCGGACGCATCGCGAGCTGGACGAGCACGAGTTCGAGCGCGATGAACCCGGCGCCGATCGCCGCGAAGTAGACGAGCGTCGCCCCTCTCCCGTCCCAGCGGGCGCGGCCGATCGGCGAGAGGAGGAACGGCGCGAGGAGCACGAGCAGCGCGACGACGAGTCCGACCGTGGCCGGGAACGCGAGGTGCACCCACTCCGAGGGGACGCGTCCGCCGACGAGCTGGTCGTTCAGGAGCTTCGCCGTGGAGCGGTCGAGGCCGAGGTCCCGCGACTCGGCGACCGGCGCGACGCGGCGGCGGAGCAACGAGAAGAACGGCCGATCGTCGGTCGGCGGGTCGACGCGGTACGGGACCGCCGAGCGCAGCTCCGCCGGCAGCTCCCCTTCGAAGTACGCGTCCGGGAGGAAGCTCGTCGACTCGTCCAGCGGATCCTCGACGACTCGATACGCGTGCGCCTCCCCCGCGCCGCGCTCGGAGAGGAACGCGCGGAGGTCGGCGAGTTCGCCCGCCGTCCAGGGAGTCGCCCGGATCAGCACGGTCGGCAGGAGGTCCTGCGGCATCTCCCGCTCGATCACGACGACGTGTCTCCGGAACGATCCCCGCCCGAGCGAGCGCCAGGCGGCGGCCGCGGTGTGGACGGTCCGTGGCCAGACCTGGTGGTTCACCTGGAGGAGGCCGTCGTCCTTCAGTCCGGTCAGGAACTCGCGGTACGCCTCCACCGTCTGCAACGGGACGACGTCGAGCGCCGACGCGCCGCCGGCCATCGAAGACGACAGGTGGTTGCTGAAGACCTGGACGACGTCGTACCGACGGTCGGATCGTCGCAGGAAGCTCCGACCCTCGTCGACGTGGACGTCGACCTCGTCGCGGTCGAACAGCCGGCCGACGTAGTCGCCGTACGGGCCGGTCGCGAGGTCGACGACGGCCCCGACCATCTCCACGGCGTCGACGTGCGCCGCCCCGTACAGGAGCGCTGCGAGCGTCTCCTGTCCCCCCGCGCTCCCGATCACGAGCACGTCCGCGCCCCGGTCCCGGCGCAGGTGGTGGGCCGCGAGGACGCCGCGCTGCCAGAAGAACTCGCTGGTCAGCGACGGGTCCGCGTCGAGCCGTCGGCGCAGCCCGGCGACGTCGCCGTCGAACGGCGTGAACCGCGAGGTCTGCGAGCCGCCGTCGTAGGCGACGTGCTTGAACCGCTCGCGCGTCCCGCCCCCCGCGGGGCCCGCCTCGATCACCGGGACGACATCGATCTTCGACACCGCGTCCCAGACCGTCCGCTCGATCTCGCCCCGATCGCGGAACGTCCGGACCGCGTGCTTGTCGACGTACTCGCGCAGCTCGATCGTCCGCGGCCAGTGCGCCGCCGGCAGGGCCGTCACCAGCGCCGCCGCCGCCAGCGCGAGTCCGCGCTCGCCGACCCGCGGAGCCGCGATCGCCGCGGCGAGGAACGCCGCGCCGGCCGCGACGAGCATCGCGCCGGCCGCGCCGACCGTCGGGACGACCGGCAGGACCGCCGCGCACCCGAGCGCCGAGCCGAGGAGGTTCGCCGCGTAGAGGCGGTGCGCTCGGTCGGCGTGCGCTGCGAGCACGCGCGCCATCAGGAGCCCGAACACGAAGAAGGGCGTGCCGACCGCGACGGAGACGAGCGCGAACCACCCCGCCTGGACGAGAGGATCCACGACGATCGCCGCCAGCTCGAACCGTATCGCGCCGAGCAGCGGGACTGCGGCGGCCATCGTCACGCCGAGCGCCCCGGCGAGTCGGACGACCGGCGGCGCGGCCGTGGCCCCCGGCCGGAGGGTCGCGAACAACCCGGAGACGCCGAGCGAGAACAGCGCGGTGGTCAGGACGAGGGACCCGAACGCCGGGCTGAGCAGGACGTCGAACAGCCGGATCACCGCCAGCTCGAACGACAGGAGCGCGACCGAGGCGGTCCCCACGACCCACGGCACCCGGCCCATCGGTTCGCTCTCCTCGTCGTCACCCGCGACAAGAGGTGTATCATGACCGCCGGATAGAAGAAGACGGAACCCGATGATCCACTACCTCTGCGAATGGACGGGGGAGAGTGGCGGCATCAAGGTCCTCTACGACCACGTGCGTCTCCTCCGCTCCCTCGGGGCGGAGGCGGCCCTGGCGTCGACCGGTCGCTTCGAACGGGCGACCTGGTTCGACCACGACCCGGCGGAGATCCCGGGCCGGTCCGGGCTCGTCGACCGCGTGGCCGAGGACGACCTCGTCGTGCTCCCCGAGTTCTGCCTGCGGGACGATCCGTTGGCCGGCGTCGACTGCCGGACGCTGGTGTTCGTCCAGAACCTCTCGATGATCACGGGGCCGCTCGTCGGACCCGGCCGGGTCGGCCTCCTCGCGCCGAGCCGCCCGCTGGCCGAGCGGCTCTCCGCGACGATCGGCGGCGCGCTCCCGATCCGGGTCGTCGTCGGCATGATCGAAGACCGGTGGTTCGTGCCGCGGCGCCCGCGGTCCCGGCGCCCGCGGGTCCTCGTGATCGACCGGCCGGACAAGAATCGCGGCGAGCCCCGCGCGGTGACGCGGGCGCTCGAACGCGCGGGGGTCTCGGTCACCTGCGTCCGCCCGCGGATGGACCGCGCCCCGTTCGTCGACCTGTTCCGGGCCCACGACCTCTACGTCCACCTGAGCTGGCCCGAGGGGTTCCCGGTCTCGATCCTCGAGGCGTTCGCGTCCCGCTGCCTCGTGGTCG
>JAUIEL010000374.1 GCA_030428825.1 bacterium | reverse complement strand
CCCGGTACCGCGCCGCGCTCGTCGACTGGGACGGGACCGCCGCCGTCGACCAACGCGCCGTCGGCGTCCTGCTCGCGTTCCAGGCGGAGCTCCGCGAGCGCGTGCTCGGCCCGGTCCTCGAGCGGGCGCGCGAGGTGAACCCCGGCTTCGTCCACACCTGGATGCTGGTCGACGAGCCGCTCTTCCGCCTCCTCGAGGAGCGCCCCGCGCACTTCCTCCCCGCGAACGTCCCGAGCTGGACCGCGCACCTCCGCGCCGCCGCCGAAGCGATCGGGCGCGGCCGCGAAGGACGTCCCCCGCTCGACACGCCGTGGGGCGAGCGGAACCGCCTCCGCGCCGCCCACCCGTTCGCGCGAAACCTCCCCGCCTTCCTCGCCGACCGCCTCGCCGCGCCCGCCCACCCGCAACCCGGCACGATGCAGACCGTCCGCGTCGCCGCCCCCGCCTACGGCGCCAGCCTCCGCCTCGTCGCGTCCCCCGGCCACCTCGACGAGGCGACGATGCACCTCCCGATCGGCCAGAGCGGCCACCCCCTCTCCCCGCACTTCATGGACGCGCACGAGGCGTGGGCCGAGGGGCGCGCCGAGCCGCTCCTCGCCGGCCCGCCGGTGTCGACGTTCACGCTCGCGCCGCGGTGACGCACGCGCGCGACGGACTCGACGGAACGGATCGGCTCACCCCCCCAGCGCGCGCCGCGACGCCTCGACCGCGGCGTCGACGAACGCCTCGAACCGCGCGGCCTGCGTCTCGGGGGGGCCGGCGACGAGCTCGGTGCCGGTCAGGATCGCGGAGGTGAAGTCCTCGGTCCGCCAGCTCCCTCCGGCGTCGAGCGGGGGGAGGCGCGCCGGGTCCGGGTACGGCCACGGCGAGACGTAGACGTACGGCTCGGCGTAGAAGTCGTCCCCCGGCGAGAGCCCGACCCCGACGCTCGCCTCGAGCGCGCCGTCCGGCCCCTCGGCGACCACGAGGAGCGTGCCGAGGTCGAAGTGGTGCGGCCAGACCCGCGCCTCGGTCGCGCCGGGGGTTCGCGCGACCCACCGCCGCAGCGCCGCGTCCCCGTCCGCGAACCAGCGCGCGAGCTCTTCGTACGCATCCGGCTCCTCGACCGCGAACGCCGCGCCGGTCGCGACCGGATGCTCGGGGAGGTCGTACGACGCGCGCTCGATCCCGCCCGCCGTCCGCGGCACGCCGGCCCGCGCCGTCGCCGCGTCGAGCCAGGCGTACCCGTCCTCGAGCGTTCGACCGGCGAGCGGGAACCCGTCGACCCGCCGCCCGTCCGCGGCGACGAGCCGGAGCTCCGGATCCGCGACCCGCAGCCCGACTCGGACCCCGGCTCCCGGCAACGCCCGGCCGACCAGCGCCCCGTGCCGTTCGTCCCAGCCGAGGTTCGGGTGGCTGTCGTCGTCCGTCGGCGCGAGGAACGTCACCCCGGCCGTCGCCGCGATCTGCGCGGCGTGGTGCAGCGCGAGTCTCGCGTCGACGAGAGCCGTCGGAGGGACCCCGCCGAGCCGCTTCCAGTCGTCCATGGTTCGATCCCTCCTCGGATCCACTCGGTCGTCCCGGTCCGGTCACTCCTCGGCCCAGCCGCACGTGTCGCGCAGCCACGCCAGCGTCTCCTCCGAGGTGACGTCGAGGACGAGGTCCGGCGCCTCGGCGACGCGCCGCTCGGCCGGCGGCTTGCCGGCGCAGACGAGGACCAGCCGCGCCCGCCGCCGCCGGTCCGGCACCGGCAGCGGAGTGGTCGCGTCCTGCTCCGCCGGCTGCACCTCCGCCAGCACCTCGAGCGCGAGCCTCGACCGCCGCGTCCCGCGCGACGGCACCGGCGTCGCCCCGTCCGCGCCGAGCACGGTGAACGCGAACTCGCGCCGCGTCCGCCGGAACGACTCGACCAGGCTCGCCGCCAACCGGACCGCCCGCTCGAACGCCGCCGTCCGCCGCCGCCCGCCCCGATCGACGCGCTCGTCGAACAGCAGGTGGATCGGCGACTCGGTCGGCTCCTCCAGCTCGCGCAGGATCGTCGTGCCGCGCCGGGCGGACGCCTTCCAGTGGATCCGCCGCCGCGACTCCCCCGGCCGCCACTCGCGGAGCGCCTTCAGGTCCTCCTCCCCCGCCGTCGGCGCCGTCCGCGACCGACGCCGCGTCGACCGCACGAGCAACGTCTCGAACCCCCGGATCCGGCCGGTTCGCGGGAGGACCAGGAGGTCGCACGTCCCGGACTCGACGAGTCGGCGACGGAACAGCCCGAACGGATACGTCGTCTCCGCGGCGACCGTCCACGCGCGGCACCGCCCCCGCTCGAACGAACGGATCGCCGGTCGGATCGTCCGGACCACACCGGCCGACAGCCACGGGACGTACGCGACCGGCCGCGGCGCCTGCTCGCGGAGGCCGAGCGCCGCCACCACGTCGCGGCTCGCGCGCGTCCCCTCCCGCGGCCGGAGGTCGACCCGCGCGTGGAACGCCTCCCCCCAAGGGACCCGCGCCGGGAGCGTGACGTCCGCCGTGAGCGGCGGCAGGTGACGCGACGCCTCCGCCCGCGCCACGACCAGCAGCGAGAGGAGGACCGCCGAGAAGAGGATCGCCGGCGGCCCGACGAAGAAGGCGCCGAGGAGCGCCCCGAGCGCCACGACCCCGACCGTCGCCCCCGGGGCCGTCCACCGCGTCGAGGCCCGCGCGGGCCCGGGGGCGGCCTCGCGGGTCACGGCTGCGGCACGCTCACGCTCGCCGCGATCCGGGCGAGCGCCTGGTCCGCCGCCTCGAACGACGCGATCCCCGCGTCGCGCGGCAGGACGCGGTGACCGAGCACCGGACCGATCAGGCCGCGCACGTCGTCCGGCGTCGCGAAGTCCCGACCCGACAGGACCGCCCGCGCCTGCGCCGCCCGGAACAGCCCGAGCGCCGCCCGCGGACTGGCGCCGAGCTCGAGATCGGGGCTGGTGCGCGTCGCCTCGACGACGTCGAGCACGTAGTCGGCGATCGCCTCGTCGACGTAGACGGACCGCGTCCGGACCACCAGCTCGGCGACCTCCTCGGGCGTCGCCACCGGCTCGAGCGTCTCGACCGGATCACCCTCCGCGCGCGAGCGGAGGATCCGCCGCTCCGCCTCCCGCCCCGGATATCCGAGCGGAACGCGGACCAGGAACCGGTCGAGCTGCGACTCGGGGAGGGGGTACGTCCCCTCGAACTCGAGCGGATTCTGCGTCGCCACCACCAGGAACGGCCGCGGCAGCTCGTGCGTCACGCCGTCGACCGTCACCTGACGCTCGTTCATCGCCTCGAGGAGCGCCGACTGCGTCCGCGGCGTCGTCCGGTTCAGCTCGTCCGCGAGGACGACGTTCCCGAACAGCGGCCCCGGCCGGAACCGGAACTCGCGCGCCTCCGGATCGAAGACCGAGACCCCGGTCACGTCCGAGGGGAGCAGGTCCGAGGTGAACTGGATCCGCTGGAACGACCCGCGGATCGATCGCGCGATCGCCCTCCCGAGCGTCGTCTTCCCGGTCCCCGGCACGTCCTCCAGCAGGACGTGCCCGTCGCCGAGCAGGCCGATCAGCGTCAGCTCGATCGCCTCGCGCTTCCCGAACAGGACGCGCTCGACGTTGTCGATGAGGGATTCGATCGTCGCCACGAGACTCCCGTACCCGCCCGGCGGACGGGCGTAACCGGACTCGGCGGCGACGAGTGTAGCAGGGTCGCCGCGCCCGGCCGCGGGCGCGCGGCGCTTCGCTCACTTCAGGTAGCCGAGCTCTTCGAGCTGCCGCGCGAGCTCCGGGTCGAGCGCTCCCCGATCGATCTCGGTCACCAGCTCGCCGGCCGCGCGCGAGATCCGGATCGAGCCGGGCGGCGCGGCCGCGCCGGAGGCCCCGGTCAGCGACGACGTCAGCTCCGGCGACGGCAGCCGCGGGATCTCGAACGCGATCTCCGTCCTCGCGATCCCCTCGTCCCCCCATCGGATCCGACCCGGATCGATCCAGACTCCGTCGACCTCGGCCGCGAGGTCGATCGCCGCGTCGGTCTCTCGCGTGAGGGTCGCCGACGCGCCGCGCTCCGCGACCACGAGCCGGACTCCTCGCACCGACTCCTCCTCCACCTCGAAGCCGGACCGCTCCTCGACCGCGAGCGGCGGCTCGTACGACGCGACCCGTCCGCTCAACCGGACGACGGCGCCCACGGGGAGGTCCCGCCCCGCCTCGACGCGGAGTCGGCCGGGCCGCTCGACCAGGCGCAACCACGGCCGCGCCGGCGCCGCCCCCGTGACGGTCCAGGTCGGGACGAGGGGCGTCCGCGCGAGCGGGGTGTCGCCGAGCAGGACCGCTCGGTCGATCCGTCCCGGCGCCTCCCGCTCGACCCGGAACCGGACCGCCGCCGACGCGCGCGTGTGGAACAGCGCGAACTCGACCGGCCGCGCCGCGACGGTCCCCTCCCACCGCGCGACCCCGCCGTCGACGACGACACCTCCCCCGGCGACGTCGCGCCACGTCGACCGCGAGAGCGTCGCCTCGACCGACGCGCGGTACGGCCGCTCCGCCGGTTCGAGACGGACGAACGTCCCGGTCGTCGGCGTGAACGTCTCCAGCGCGTCGGCGAGGCGGCGGAGGTTCTCCGGATCGACCTCGTCCCCGACGTCGTTCCGCTCCATCGGATCGTCCCGCCACCGGAACAGCATCGGCGACCGGCCGTCGCCCGGATCGATCAGCTTGAACGCGTCGGTGCGGACCGCCCGCTCGAGCCCGTCCGACGACTCCATGAAGACGAGGTCGTGGACCGCTCGCGCCTCGCCGGTCAGCAGCGGGACGAGCGACCGCCCGTCGACCGGCGGCGCCGGCGGCAGCCCGAGCAGCTCGACCAGCGTCGGCAGGACGTCGACGTTCTGCGTGATCGCGGGGATCCGCGCCCCCTCCCGCTGGTGCGGCAGCTTGATCATCAGCGGCGTGTGCACGACCCCCTCGAACAGCCGCTGGTGCGTGAACGCGGCGGCCCGCGGCGGCCGGCCGACGTGCCCGAGGTTCTCGCCGTGGTCCGCCATCACCACGATCAGCGCGCGGTCGAACCGGTCGCGTTCGCGCAGGCGATCGAAGAACGCGCCGACGTGCCGGTCGCACGAGCGGATCTCCGCGTCGTACAGCGCGCGCCCGTTCGCGAGGCGGAGGTCGTTCGCCCCCTCCGCGTGCTCCCGGATCCACTCCGGTCGCTCCATGGGCGGGAGGGCCGCCAGCTCGTCGTGGACCTCCTCCCGCCCGACCTCCGCCAGGTGATGCCGCAGGAAGAGGTTCCGGGTCTCCTCCGGCGCGTCGTACACGAGGTCGAACCGCTCGGTGTGCGGGTCGAAGTAGTGCGCGAAGACGAACAGCGGGCCGTCCCCCGCCGCCTCGATCGCCGCGTCGAGCCGCGGGAGGAGGCGCGCGTTCGTGTCGGCGCCGTGCGCGCAGAAGATTCGCTCGCGGATCGGCCGGGACGGGTCGATCACCGAGAAGGCGTCCCATCCGCGCATGACGATCGCCCGCGGGTCGGTCTCGGCGAACGACGGGTGGCTGACGACGCCGAGCCGGTGGTCTCCGCGGGACGCCAGCCGCTCGGTCAGCGACACGCCGTCCGGCGCCGACGCGAGCGCCGCCTCGGTCGGCACCGGCAGGAACATCTGGTGCGACTTCGGGTAGAGGCCGGTGAAGATCGACGTCAGGGAGCCGAACGTCGAGTTGAGCTGCGTCGAGTTCGCCTCGAACACGAACGCTCGCTCGGCGAAGGCGTCGAGGACGGGCGAGGTATCGAGCGGACAGCCGTAGCAGCCGAGCCGGTCGGCGCGGAGCGTGTCGATGACGATCAGGACCACCGGCGTGTCGGCCGACACCTCGAGCGACGGCCGATCGGAGCACCCGGCGAGGAACGACGCGAACGGGAGGAGCGAGAGGAACGACAGGATCGGAAGGGACGGGTGGCTCCACCGCCCGGCGACGCGGGACCCCGGGGCGGCGCGGCGGCTCACCCGGCGGCCGGAGTCCGGTCCGCCACGCAGTCCTTCAGCAGGGCGACCGCGTCGACCTCGGCCTTGTGGATCTCCTTGAGCTGCGCGGCGATCTCGCCGTACAGCGACTGCCGCACCTTCGGTCCGAGGGGGCAGCTCCGGTTGTGCTTCTGCCGCAGCGCCTCGAGCCGGTCGGAGTACCGCTTCAGCTCTTCCAGGCCGGTCTGCCCCTGCGTGCGGAGGATGACGTGCTTCTTCTCGATCAGGTCGAGCGTCTCCGCGAACATCTCCGGCGGGAGCACGATCTCGGCGAGGCGCGACCAGTGCTTGGCGACCGCGCGATACCGGCGCGACACCTTCGCGACCGCCTTGTCGTCGAGGATGCGGGACGCCTCGGAGAGGAAGTCCGCGAACATCGAGCGGAGCCCGGCGCCGTCGGTCCCGAGGTGGCAGATCGACTCGTGGAGGCCGACGAGCGCGCCGTACAGGCCGACGCCGTCCGGGAACACGGTCGGCCACCCCTTCTTCCCCTTCTTGTCGGTGACCGCCTTCGCCCACTTCTGCAGCACGGGGAGCCCGTACGCGTCCGACTTGCTCGTGAGCTGCTCGACGCAGTCGCGCATGCCGGCGACCACCGCCCGCTCGAGGAGCGGCGACTCGGGCGGCTCGACGGCGAGGATCCGGTTCTTGTTCGACCCGATGCGACCGCGCGCGGCCTGGAACTGCTCGCGCGCGAGGAGGAACGGCTTCTTGCCGAGGTCGTCGATCAGCACCGACTTCTCGTCGAGGCCGTACGCGATCACCATCCAGCCGAAGCAGCCCTCGAACTCCTTCGTCAGGTGCAGGTACGGGAGGTTCCCCTGATCGACCCAGCAGATCGCCGGTCGGCCGGCCGCGAGCACCTGGGCCAGATGCTTCTGCGCGGTCTTCGCGCCGCCGGTCTCGTGGAACGCGTGCGGCGCCGAGAGGCGGGAGCAGATCGTGTCGGTGTACTGCCGCGGGTCGTTCCAGCGGTGCTGGAACCCGAGCGTCATCACCGCGGCGCCGTGCTTCTTGAACTCCCACAGGGCGGTGCCGATCCCGATGCCGCCCCCGATCCCGAACAGGAGCTCCTCCGAGAACGGCTTCCCCGTATGAGGCGCGACGGCCCCGAGATACGCCAGAGC
>JAUIEL010000373.1 GCA_030428825.1 bacterium | reverse complement strand
GGCCTCCTTCCGAGACTCGTCGTCACCGGACCGCCGACCGTCGGTCAGAGCGTCACGGTCGCGCTGAGCGACGGGCCGGCGTCGGGGTCGGCCTACCTGTTCGCGGGCACCGACCCGATCGCGCTCGTCGCCGGGTTCGGCTGCGATCTCCTCGTCGGTCCGCTCCCGCCGTTCGGGTTCGGAGCGTTCGGCCTCGACGCGAGCGGCGGGCTGACGTTCGCCGCGCCGCTGACGCCGGCCCTCGCCGCGACGACCGTCGTCCTCCAGTTCTTCGTGGTCGACCTCGGCGCGGCGGGCGGCTTCACCTCGACGAACGCCGTGCGGATGGCGATCTCGTGAGCCGCTCCCGACCCGTCGCGCCGACCGCTCAGGCCGCGCCGGCGCGGGACGGCGAGCGACCCAGCCGCTGAGGCGGGCGGTCCTCCATCGGCATCTCGATCACCGGCTGCCACGCCCAGCCCGCCTCGGTCACGATCCGCCGGAGCGGGTGCACGAGGCCGGCCATCGTGTGCGGCGAGTGTTCGTTCGGGTCGGGCATCGCCTCGCCGGGGACGAGCCGGTGGACGAAGTCGGGGGCGAGGTCCCAGTCCCACGAGACCGTCGGATCGTACGCGTGCCCGTCCTCGTCCCGCGCCCAGCTCACGGTCCCCTCGCCGTGGAACACCGCGACCGTGTGGCCGTCGCCGAACCGGAACTCGAGCGACGCGGTCTTCTCGGGCGGGGGCGATTCCTCCTGGTGCCGTTCGGGGAGGATCCACGTGACGAGCATGTGTCCGTGCTCCTCGTGGAGGTCGAGCGCCGGATGCTCGCGGCAGAACGTCGCCATCCGCTCCCGGAGCGTCGGCTCGGGGACGGGGTGGCGGCCGATCGGCGGCTCGACCCGGGCCTTCGCGGCGCGGCGCTTGTCGAGGTGCCACAGGAGGAACGTCACGCCGACCAGGACGATCAGCACGGAGAAGACGACGACCGGTTCCATCTCGGGACCTCCAGGACTCGGAACTGCGTGTGCTGGGGATTCCCGAGCAACGTCCGTTCCGATCATCCGCTCATGACCCTCCTCTGGATCGTCCTCTCCGGTCTCGCGATGGCCGCGCTCGCCCTCGTCGGCGTGGTCACGCTCTCCCTCCGCCCCGAGAAGCTCCAGCGGGTCCTCCTCCCGCTCGTCGCCTTCTCCGCCGGATCCCTCCTCGGCGGCGCGCTGTTCCACATGCTCCCGGCGGCGATCGACGCGGTCGGGAACACGACCGCGGTCTGGACCTCGCTCGCGGCGGGGTTCCTCGTCTTCTTCCTCCTGGAGCAGTTCCTCCACTGGCACCACTGCCAGCAGGCCGCCGACGAGCACGCTCGGGGACTCGCCCCGACCGGAGGGCTGATCCTCCTCGCCGACGGGCTGCACAACCTGATCGGCGGCCTCTCCGTCGGGGCGGCGTTCGTGCTCGACCTCCGCCTCGGCTGGATCGCGTGGATCGCCGCGGCCGCGCACGAGATCCCCCAGGAGCTCGGCGACTTCGGCGTGCTCGTCCGGAGCGGCGCGTCCCCGCGCCGCGCCCTGCTGCTGAACGTCCTCTCCGCGCTGACGTTCCCCGTCGGGGGCGTGATCGCCTGGTTCGCCTCCAGCTCGATCGACGTGACGCTCCTCGTGCCGTTCGCGGCCGGGAACTTCCTCTACATCGCCGCCGCCGACCTGATCCCCGAGGTGAAGAAGAGCGAGCACCTGAAGACCGCGGCGGTCCACTTCCTGTGCCTGGCGGCCGGGATCGCCCTCCTGCTCCTCCTCCGGGCGGCGTTCTCTCCCCACGGCGCCGCGGGCTGATCGCGGGCGAGCCGAGGTCGATTCCCCACGCGTCGGGGACTCGTGCCCGCGGGACCCCGGCCGGAGGTCCGCGACGCCCGAGCCCGCGCGGGGTACGCTCGACGCGACCATGCTCTCCCTGCTCTTCACCCTCGCCGTCGCCGCGCCCCCGGCGGACTCCCTCGCCGACGTGCTGGAGCGTTCGCGCCGCGCGCTCGGCACCGAGCGGCTCGCCGCGCTCCCGCACGGGCTGCGGCTCGACGGGACGCTCGAGACCGGTCGGGCGCGGACGGAGGTGGCGCTCGTCTTCGACGGGGAACGACGCTTCGCGCACCACGTCCTCGGCGAGGGGGCGGCGAGCTTCGGGTACGACGGCGAGTCGGCGTGGCTCGAGGCGGCGGACGGCGGCGCGGGCGAGCTCGACGCCGATGACGCCGTCCGCCTGCTCGCGACGACCTGGTTCCTGACCGGGCAGTGGCTGCTCGAACCCCGGCCGGTCACGCTGGCGTTGGTCGACGAGACCGACGACGCGTGGACGCTCGCGTTCGAGATGCCGCTCGGGCGACGGCTCGAGGGAGAGGTCGACGTGGCGCGCGGGACCGGCTTTCCGCGCGCGTTCCGGTGGGACGACGGCGACGTGCGGATCGAGCACGAGCTGCTCGGGTTCCGCGACGCGGACGGCGTTCGCTTTCCGCGGAGCGTGCGGAAGAGCGAGGCGGGCGTCCGCGCGTCGCGCTGGACGTTCCTCGCCGGGTCGCCCGCCGCGGCCGGCGCGCTCGATCGCGCGACGACCTCGCGCGGGGCGACGGCGCGGTTCGATCGGTCCGCGTCGCCGCGGCTCGAGGTGAAGCGACTGCGGACCGGACATCTGCTCGTGAAGCCTCGGCTCGACGGCGAGGACGTCGGTTGGTTCCTCTTCGACTCCGGCGCGTCGGGGACGCTCCTCTCGGCGAACGACGCCGACCGCCTCGGTCTGGAGCGGTTCGGACGGACGACGGTCCACGGGATCGCCGGATCGTTCGAGGGACGCTTCGCGCGCGGGGAGACCCTCCGGCTCGGCCCGCTCGTGCTCGATCGTCCGCTCTTCACCGTCGTCGACATGAGCGCCGTCGTCCGCGGCTTCGGTCACCCGCTCTCCGGACTGATCGGCTTCGACGTGCTGGCGCCGTGCGTGGCGGAGATCGACGTCGACCGGGCGGAGGTCGCGCTGCACGAGCCGTCGCGCGCGCCGTTCGTCGACGTCGAGTGGACCCCGATCTCGCTCCCCGGCCGGCACGCGGTCGTCGCGGCGCGGATCGAGGGACGACCGGCGCGGCTGGTGGTCGACACCGGGAGCGACGGGGCGCTGACGCTGCAACCTTCGTTCTCCCGCGAGTCCGGCCTCCTCGACGGACGGGCGACGCGGCCGGGGCGACTGACCGGGGCGTCGCGCCGCGTCCCGGTCCGCGTCGGAGCGATCGATCCGCTCGTCCTCGCGGGGCGCCGGTTCGCGGACGTCGCGACGACCTTCCTGGACGAGGACGGCGGCGGAGCGGCCTCCGAGAGCGCGGACGGGATCCTCGGCCTGCCGGTCCTCTCCGGCCTGCGGCTCGTCCTCGACTATCCGCGCCGCCGGCTCGCGTTGCTCGATCGCTGAGCCTTCGCTCCAACGGAGCGGTATGCTCGCACGTCTCGATTCCGCCGCCCGTGCTCGGAGACCGAAGAAGATGCGCCGCCTCCTCGTGTTGCTCGCCCCGTTCGTCCTCGCCGCCCCGCTCCTCGCCCAGGACGCCGCCACGCTCGACCGCCAGATGCGGACCGCGTTGTCGGCGGAGCAGTGGGAGTCCGCCGCCGCGGCGGCCGGGAAGCTCGTCGAGCTGAGCCCGCGGAACGCCGAGGCCTGGTTCTACCTCGGATACGCGCTCCACTCGCAGAAGCGGTACGCGGAGGCGCTCGAGGCCCACGTGAAGGCGTCCGAGTTCCCGACCTACGGGAACGTCGCCGCCTACAACGCCGCGTGCGCGCACGCGCTCCTCGGTCAGACGGACGACGCGTTCCAGTGGCTCGACAAGGCGATGGCGAAGGGGTTCGCCAACCTCGCCCAGGTCCGGAGCGATCCGGACCTCGCCTCGCTCCGGGGGGACGCGCGGTTCGCGGAGGTGATCACGAAGCTCGGCGGGAAGCCGGCGACCGGCGGCGCGGACGCGGGCGACGGCCCGCCGCCGAACGTGCGGGTCTTCGCCGGGACGACCGACCGGAAGAGCAGCCGCCTCTTCTACTGGGACGGGCGGAACTCGCCGGGGCAGGTCGCCGTCGGGTACGGCCCGATCGCGTGGAAGGACGAGTACGCGGGGATGATCGGCTCGGAGCAGCTGGTCGGCAAGCGCTGGCGCCTCGGCGGGAACTTCTGGACCACCCTCGACACGAACCTCGACCTGACCCTCGGCGGCGCCGACGTCCCGGCCGGCCTCTACTACGTGACGCTCGAGCAGAAGTCGCCGGGCGAGTTCGTGCTGCAGCTGAACGATCCGGCCTCGATCCGGGAGAAGAAGCTCGACGCATTCCTCTCCGAGCGAGTGACCGGCGGGATCGAGATCCCCCTGAAGCACTCGGAGTCGGACGAGGTCGCGCGGACGCTGAAGATCGAGGTCGCCACGATGAAGGGTGCCGACCCGCGTGACGGCTCGTTCACCGTGGCGTTCGGGCCGCACCGGCTCGAGGCGGCGCTCCGCACGAAGCTGAACTGATCCGCGGCGGTCACTCCGCCCAGGCGGGGAACTCCTCACGGAGCCGGCCGAGCAGCGACCGGCGCGCGGCGTGGTCGCCGCGCGCCGCGTGGACGCGGCCGGCGAGCGAGAGCCCCGCGCCCGACGTCCCGACCCGCTCGAGGAACCGGTCGGCCGCCTCCCGATCGAGGCGCGCGAGGAGCGCCGCCAACCCGTCGAGCGCGTCCGAATCCCGGCCGGGGACGAGGTGCGGGACGACGCCGACCGCGGCGT
Organism: bacterium; assembly: GCA_030428825.1. Lineage (GTDB taxonomy): Bacteria > Planctomycetota > B15-G4 > B15-G4 > JADJEK01 > JAUIEL01. The sequence goes on along the minus strand of JAUIEL010000373.1, from coordinate 2,362 downwards.
CGGCGACCCGCGCCGCCACGTCCGGCCGCCCCGCCTCGGCCGCCGCGGACGCCACCTCGACGATCCACGGAACGCGGCGCGCCGCTCCCTCGTTCGCGTAGAGGACCAGCGCCAGCGCCGCGGCCGCGCCCTCGACGTCACCTTCGGCCAGGAACGTCCCGACGACCTCCTCGGAGAGGCGGCCGAGGTTCTCGCTCTCCGACGCGAAGTCGAGGATCGCCGCGATCCCATCGCGCAGGGACGCGCGCGCCTCCTTCGGACGACCGAGCGCCGAGAGCCGACGCCCCTCGGCCAGCCGGAGCGCCGCCGTGTCGCCCGGCGCGTGGAACCGTTCGCTCTCCGGCGCCGACCGTTCGTTCGTCGCGACGTCGTCCTCCCGCTCGCCGCGGATCTCCGTCCGGAGCATCAGGAGCGGCACGAACGGCGCCCCGCCGTACGCCTCGTACGCGTCGACGACGGCGACCGCCTCCTCGTCGCGCCCGAACTGACGGTACGTGAACGCCAGCGCCGCCGCCGCCCGCCGCGCCCGGACGGGGTCGTCCCGAACGAGGCCCTCGAGCAGAGCGCGGTTCCGCTCGAGGACGGCGTCGAGCGCCACGGTCGCGCCGTCGTCGCCGGTCACCCACCGCCCGTCCTCGTCCCGACGCCAGTCGACGCGACGCGCGGCCTGGGTGTCGTACCGGAGCGCCTCCGCGAACCCCTCGAGCGCCGCCTTCCGTCTCCCGCGGCGGAGCTCGATCCGCGCCGCCCGGAGCGACCACTCCGACGCGAGCGGCCCGGTCGGGTCGAGCGCCCGCGCCGCGGACAACGCCTCGAGCGCCGGTTCGAGACGACCCCGCGCCAGCTCGAGCGCGGAGAGCGCCTCGAGCGGGATCGGGGAGTTCGGATGTCGCGCCGCGAGTTCGCGCAGGGTCTCCCGCTCCGCCGCGGTCCGCGCCGCCCGCCGGAGGACTCTCACGCGGAGCATGCCGATCGAGAGGTCGTGCGGGTTCAGGCGGCGGAGGGCCGCGCTCCACCGGTCGGCCGCCGCGAGCTCGCCGCGCGCGAGGAGCCGGCGGGTCCACGCGCTCCCCGCCTCGCCGGCGAGCGCCACCGTGTTCCACGCCAGCGCGAGGACGAGCAGCACGCTCGCCCCGCGCGCCGCGACGACCGCGAGCGGGGACGGCGCGCGCTCGTCGGCGCCGCGCGCGACGCGGACCAGCAGACCGGCGACGCCGAGCAGCCACCCGAGGTGGAACGCGATCGGCGCGTGGTTCGACAACCCGAGGTCGAGGAGGTTCGCCCCGAACAGCGCGAGCGCCGACGCGACGACGCCGGCGGCGAGCGCCCGGCCGCCGGCGTCGAGCCGCGGCAGCGCCCGGACGAGTCGGACCACGAGGAGCGTGAGGAGCAGGAGGTAGAGCGCCGCCGCCGGCCCCCCCGCCCCGAGCGCGAGCGCGAGGAGGACGTCGTGGGCGTGGACGTTCTTCGACGTCCCGTCGAGGTCGGACGGCGTCGCGTGCACGGCGAGCGGCTCGCCGGAGAGGAGGCCGTGGCCGCGCACCGGCCGCTCCGCGATCGCGTCGCCGGCGACGCCCCAGACGTACAGGCGGAACCGCATCGACGAGTCGGAGAGCTTCGCCTCGACCCGCTCGTGACCGACCGCGAGGAGACCGGCGGCGGCGGCCAGCCCGAGCCCGAGCAGGCCGGCGACCGTCGACCGGCGCGGACGCGCCCTGAAGATCCGAAACCCGACGAGGAGGGTGACGAACGCCGCCGTGCCGAGCCCGCCGGCGAGGATCGCGGCGCGGGAACGGGTCAGGAGGAGGAGCGCCCCCGCCGCGGCGAACGCCGCGAGGCCGAGCCCCCGCCGGCCGCGCCCGGGCGCGACGACGAACGCGCCGGCGAGCGGGAGCGCCAGCGCGAAGAACGGCGCGACGAGGTTCGGGTGGACGCCGAACAGCGACAGGCGGGCCGCGAACGCGTGCCGCAGGTCGAACGCGGCCGCCGCCTCGCCGATCGTGATCGCGGCGGCGACCGCGCAGGCGCCGACGGTGGCGAGGACGACGCCGACCGTCCCCCACGCCCGCGCGACCCGCGGCGCTCCCCCGCCGAGGACGAGCAGCGGGAAGGCCGCGATCGCGATCCGGGACCAGCCGGTCAGGTGGCGTTCGACGTCGCCGGCGGCGAGCGTCGGGACCAGGGCCCAGAGGAGGAGCGCCGCGTACGCCGCGAGGAACGGCGCGCGCCGCCACTCGATTCCGCTCCCGCGCCCCGGCCAGAGCCCGACCGCGGCGACGCACCCGAGGAGCGGCAGGAACGGATCGGCGCGACGGGTGAAGAGCGCCCCGCCCGCCGTCGCCAAGGCGAGCCAGACGACCAG
>JAUIEL010000372.1 GCA_030428825.1 bacterium | reverse complement strand
CTTCTCGTCGCCCGACACGTAGCCCTTCATGATGTTGGGCCCGCCCGCGGCGACCTCACCGATCTCGTCCGGACCGACGGGCGTCCCGTCGAGATAGATGTCCGCCCCCTCGGGGACGGTCGAGATCGTCATCATCCGCTCGACGCAGCCGGGGAGCGCGAGGAGGAGCAGGGCGAGGGCGGCGAGGATGCGGAGCATCGGCTCAAGATAACGAAGCCGGGGGCGCCGATCGATCGTCGGCGCCCCCGGCGGGCGAGTGGCGGAGAGGGGGGGATTCGAACCCCCGGTACAGGCATGACCCGTACAACGGCTTAGCAAGCCGTCGCAATCGACCACTCTGCCACCTCTCCGTGGGTTCGGTCTCGCGGGGACGCGTGTTCCCGCGTGCGGTCGAGTCGCGTCAGTTCATCGGGGACCGCGCCGGGTGTCAAGTCGGCGGCCGGGGACCGACGCGGCGGACCGGCGGGCAAGGTACGCTGGTCCCGCCGGGTCTCCCTGTCACCCGGCACCCGTCCCCTGGGCGGAGCCCGACGCTCCTCCCGCCACCCCGAGGTGCCCATGTCCCGATCGTTCCCGACGCTCTCCCTCTCCCTCGTCCTCCTCCTCCCCACCTCCGCCGCCGCCGAGTCGTTCGTGAACGGCGACGAGGAACTCTCGCTCGCCGTCGACCCGTCGGAGATCGGCGTCCTGTTCGAACGCGCGACCCACGCCGAGGACGCTCGGGCGACGCTGGCGTCGCTGCCGTTCGTGTCGGCGGAGGACGCCTCCCGGGCGCCGTACGCGGCCGGCCACCTGATGTTCGTCGAGACGAGCGGAGCGCCGACCGCGGACGAGGTCGTCGCCGCGATGCGCGCCCTCGGCGAGGCGCCGGGCGTGCTCGCCGCCGGCCCCCGTTTCGTCCATGGGGACGAGACGTACTTCGTCACCGACGAGGTCCTCGTCCGGTGGCGCGAAGGGGCCGACGCCGCGGTCGTCGCCGACCTGGAGACGCAGCACGGGCTGACCCGGAGCGGGACGCTCGCCTATCTCGTCAACCCCGGCGTCGTCTACCGCCTCCCCGCGGGCCGGTCGCTCGACGCGATGGCGATCACGCGCGCGCTCGCCGCCACCGGCGAGGTCGAGTTCGCGCACCCCGACTTCTCGATCGTTCGAGTCCCGCTCGCCACCACGAACGACCCGCTCTTCCCGAACCAGTGGCACCTGAACTCGACCGGCCAGAACGGCGCGAAGCCGGACGCCGACGTGAACGCGCCGGAGGCGTGGGACGTCACGCGCGGAGACCCGAACCTCGTCATCGCCGTCGTCGACACGGGCTGCGAGCTCGCCCACCCGGACCTCGCGCCGAACCTGGTGCAGGGGACCGACGTCCTGAGCGACGACTCGAACCCGCAGGCGGAGAACGGCTTCCTCGGGCTGTTCCCGGAGAACCACTCGACCTCGGTCTGCGGGATCGCGGCCGGGCGCGGCGACAACGGCCTCGGCACGACCGGCGCCGCCCAGCACTGCCGCATCATGCCGATCCGATTCCTCTCGGAGTTCCTCTTCCCGGCGCCGACGATCCAGGACGAGGCGGACGCGTTCAACTTCGCGGTCGCGAACGGCGCGGCGGTGATCAACAACTCGTGGGGCCCGCTCGGGGCGGCGGCGCTCGCGGCGTCGACGAAGGCCGCGATCGACAACGCGGTGAACAACGGGCGCGGCGGGCTCGGGACGATGGTCTTCTTCGCGGCCGGGAACTCCTCGGTGAACACCGCCGGCAACGAGTACGTCGAGTACGCGAACACGATCGCGGTCTCCGCCTCGACCGACCAGGATCTGTTCGCGAGCTACTCGAACTTCGGGAACGGCGTCGACTTCTGCGCGCCGAGCAACGGCGGCGTGACGTCGGGGACCTGGACGACCGACCGGCTCGGCTCGACCGGCTACTCGAACGGCGACTACACCGACGCGTTCGGCGGGACCTCCTCGGCGTCGCCGCTCGCCGCCGGCGTCGCGCTCCTCGTCCTCTCCGCGAACCCGGCGCTCACCTGGACCGAGGCCCGGCAGATCCTGCGCGACACCGCCAAGAAGATCGACCCGGTCGGCGGCGCGTACGACGCGGGCGGGCACTCGCTCCTGTACGGCCACGGGAAGGTCGACGCGGCGGCGGCGGTCGTGGCGGCGAGCGCGACGGGGATCGCGTTCTACGGCGCGCCCTGGCCGGGGAGCGGCGGCCAGATCCCGCAGATCGGCGCGGCCGGCGGCGCGGCGAAGATCGGGAACGCGGGGTTCGCGGTCACGCTGGCGAACGCGCGACCGAGCGTCACGGCCGGCCTGCTGATCGGGTTCGCCCCCGCGAGCATCCCGTTCGGCGGCGGGACGGTCCTCGTGAACCTCTCGCCGGGGTTCGTGGTGTCGTTCCCGACCGGACCCGGGTCGCTGAGCGTTCCCGCGCCGATCCCGAACGACTCGAACCTCATCGGAGCGAAGGCGAACCTCCAGTGGGTCGTCGCCGATCCCGGCGCCGTCGGCGGGTACGCGATGACCGAGGGGATGGAGCTGACGTTCCAGCCCTGAACCGGCCCCGCCGCGACGCGGTCCTCTTCGCGTCCGCCCGGATTCCAAGGTGGGTCCGGCGGACGCTCTTCGCTTGCATGGCGAGCGAGATTTCGCACGATGGGCGATCGGCGGGCTGGCGGCGCGGGAGGAGCACCGGAGATGACCGAAGGGAACGACCGGCCGAAGCGTCTCCGCGCGCGGACGCGTCTGGTCCTGGCGCTCGGCGGGCTGCTCGTCGGCGTCGGCGCGTACACCTTCGTCTACGCCGAGGGAGCCTCGTACCTCAGCCGCGACCCCAAGGCGTGCGCCAACTGCCACATCATGCGCCCGCAGCTCGACTCGTGGCAGAAGGCGAGCCACCACGGCGTCGCCACCTGCGTCGACTGCCACATCCCCGCCGGCTTCCCGGACAACCTGATCGCCAAGGCGATCAACGGCTGGAACCACTCGAAGGCGTTCACGCTCCAGAACTTCCCCGAGCCGATCCGGATCACGCCCCCGAACGCGCGGATCCTCCAGGAGAACTGCGTCCGGTGCCACGACGACCTCACGCACGGCCTCGTCCGAGGCGCGTCGACGGTCGGCGACACGATCCGCTGCACCCATTGTCACCAGTCCGCCGGCCACGGTGAAGCCGTGGGACTCGGCGGTCCGTTCCGTCCCGAGGAGCTCTCCGAGTCGAACCGATGAACCGATCCCGAACCCGCGGCGCCGCCTCCACCCTCCTCCTCGTCGTCGTGGCGATCGCCGTCGGCGCCGCCGGCGCGATGCTCCTCGCGAACATCGCCGAGCGAAAGGCCGAGGAACGCCACGCGACCGTCCGCCTGACCGAGGTGACCGAGGAGACGACCGACCCCGCGGTCTGGGGCGTGAACTGGCCGAAGCAGTACGACTCGTACCGGCTCACGGCGCAGTCGACGCGGACGCGGTTCGGCGGGCACGGCGGCAGCGAGGCGCTCCCCGAGCAGAAGATCGAGCGCGACCCGTGGCTGAAGCGGATCTTCCTCGGCTACGCGTTCTCGATCGACTACCGGGACCGCCGCGGCCACGCGTACATGCTCGAGGACCAGGAGCAGACGGAGCGCCAGAAGGTCGGGCAGTCCGGATCGTGCCTCCACTGCCACGCGTCGGTGATGCCGCTCTACCGGTCGCTCGGCGACGGCGACGCGATGGCCGGCTTCGAGAAGACGCACGCGATGAAGTACACGGAGCTGAACGCGCTCCTCCACGAGCAGGGACACGGCCACCCGGTGTCGTGCGTCGACTGCCACGACCCGGAGTCGATGGAGATCCGCGTGACGCGGCCGGGGTTCATCCAGGGGATCCAGGCGCTCGCCGCGGGGGACGCCGAGGTCCCGCACCTCCCGTCGATCGATCGGTGGCGGCAGGGCTCGCGGGCCGAGCCGTACGACCCGAACACCGACGCGACCCGCCAGGAGAAGCGGAGCTTCGTCTGCGGGCAGTGCCACGTCGAGTACTACTGCGCCAGCAAGTTCCCGCTGACCTTCCCGTGGAAGGAGGGGCTGACGGTCGACGACGCGGAGCGCGTCTGGAACTCGACCGAGTTCGACGACGGCTCGCGATTCTTCGACTACCGCCACAAGGAGACCGGCGCGGAGATCCTGAAGGCGCAGCACCCGGAGTTCGAACTCTGGAGCCAGGGGATCCACGCCCGGAGCGGGGTGTCGTGCGCCGACTGCCACATGCCGTACGTCCGCGAGGGCGCGACCAAGGTCTCCGACCACTGGGTCCGCAGCCCGCTCCTGAACGTCCACCGCGCCTGCCAGACCTGCCACCACTTCTCCGAGGAGGAGCTGAAGGCGCGCGCCGACCTGATCCAGTCGAAGAACCACGAGCTGCTGCAGAACGCCGGCGCCGCGGTGGTCGACCTGATCGACGCGATCCTCGAGGCGCGGGAGGCCGGCGCGGACGAAGAGGCGTTGAAGCCGGCGCTCGAGAAGCAGCGGCAGGCGCAGTGGCGGCTCGACTACATCGCGGCCGAGAACTCGATGGGGTTCCACGCGCCGCAGGAGGCGGCCCGCGTCCTCGGCCAGGCGGCCGACCTCGCCCGCCAGGGAGAGGTCCTCGCGATCCGGGCGAAGCCGTAGCGCCCGACGTCACTCCCCCAGGTCGAGGTCGACCGCCGCGTTCGGCTCGACGACGACCGTCCGGAGCCTCTTCCAACCGGACGCGCCGTCGCCTCCGGTCGGGTCGAAGCGCACGACCTCGACCTCTCCCGCCGGCATGCGCGGCGACGTGAACGTCCCGTCCTCCGCCGGCAGGACGCGGTGGACGGCGCGCAACCGACCGCCGCGCGGACCGCTCGCGGGCTCGGCCCAACGGAGCTCGACGACCTTCTCCGATCCCTCCGAGCGGGGGACGCCGGCCCCGCGGATCGATCCGACGGGGAGGTCGACGTCCCACGCCGCCCCGCCCGCCTCGAGCTCGAGATCCTCGATCAACACCAGCGGCGCCCCGTCGGTCCGGATCTCCAGGCGGTAGCGCCCCGGCTTCGGCGCCCGCAGCCGGAAGCGCCCGGCGCCGTCGACCGCGGCCGAGTCGACGACCTCCCCCTCGACGACGAACGACTCGAAGTCCGCCAGCGACGCGGTCGCCCCCGCCGCGGGCCGCCCGCCCAGGAAGAGCGCCCCCTCCAGCCGCGCCTCGAGACCGCTCCGGAGGTCGAGGTCGTACCGGACCGTCGCGCCCTCGACCACCTCGACGTTCCAATCGACCGGCGGGGACGGCCGCGACGAGAAGCTGACCGTCCGGCTCCGCGGGAGGATCTCCTCGTCGACGGGGAGGAGCTGCCACGGCCCGGGGGTCAGCCCTTCGAACCGGTATCGCCCGTCCGGACCGACGCGACGGGTCGAGGGGTGCCCGTCGCCGCGGTTCAGGGCGAGGATCGCGCCGGCCGGCTCGACGCCGGGCGGGACGAGCACGCGCCCCTCGATCGCGCCCCCGTCGCCGACCCGCACCTCGAGGCCGTCCGCGCCGACCGCGCCGTCGAGGAGGAGCGGCCCGATCTCGCCGGCGGCGAAACCGTCCTTCTCCGCCCGGACGACGACCTCGCGCCGCCCGCGCAGGTGGACGACGAACGTCCCGTCCGGACCGCTCTTCGCCGTCGCCTCCGCCCGCGACTCGGTGAGCGTCGGGAGGCCGAACGTCGTGACCGTCCCGCTCGATCCGTAGCGCGGGAACAACCCGACCTCCGCTCCGGCGACCGGACCGTCCGGCCCGCGCACGACCCCGCGGATCGCCGCCAGCGGCGCGACCGTCAGGGTCAGCCTCGGCGGGAGGAGCGCCGGATCGTGCGGGCCGGAGAGAGACCGCTCGTACCCCGGCGCGTCGACGACGAGATCGAACGGATACGTCGGCCGCGTGAACGTCGCGACTCCCCCCTCGTGCTCCGCCGACGGGACGCTCGCGAGCGTGCTGCCGTGCCCCGGCCCGTCGTACGACGCCGCGACCGAGAACCGCTCGATCGGTTTCCCGCGGGGGTCGACGAGCGCCACCTCCACCGGCCGCGGCCGCTCGAATCGGAGGACGAGGTCGACGGTCCCCGGCTCGACCTGCGGCGCCACGATCGTCGCCCAGCGGTCGCCGCCGAGGACCTCCAGGTCGTGCGGCGCGCGATGCTCGACCCGGATCTCGAACCTCCCGTCCCGGTCGGTCGTCGCCGATCCCCCGGTGCCGATGTGGCCGGCGAGGTAGAACCACGGGATCGTCGCCGCCGCCACCGGCGCCCCGTCCGGGTCGAGCACGACGCCGGCGATCCGATCCGACGCGCGGAGCGGGGTGAGCTCCAGGCGGAGTCCCGCCGCCTCGCGCCCGGTCGTCACGCGCGTCGGAGCGCTCGCGGCGTACGCCATCCCCTCGGCGACGGCCCAGACCCGGACCTCCCCCTCCGCGACCCCCGGGATCCGGAACGCGCCGTCCGCGCCGGCGACCGCGCGCGGCGCGTGACGGTCGACGTCGGGCCCGTGTCGGCGGAGCTCTTCCGGGTCCTTCCGGTCGGTGACGAGCCCGGCCACGACCACCTCCGCCCCGGCGGCCGGCCGCCCCTCCGGACCGAGGACCCAGCCGGAGACCGTGCCCGCGCCGCTCAGCACGACGTCGCCGAGCCAGGTCGGGGCGTCGGCCTCGACCCGGGTCTGGCGGAAGACCGACGCGTAGCCGTCCTTGGAGAACCGGAGCTCGAGGGAGATCGAGGCGGCGTCGAGCGACTCGGGCCCCCGCGCCGCGCCGCGACCGTCCAATCCGGTCGTCGCGTCGAACCCGTCCCGGTCCGCGGTCACCTCCACCCCGGCGAGCGGGCGACCTCCGCCGTCGACGACCCGGAAGGAGACGCCGCGCGGACGGTCCGCGGCGGCGGCGCCGGCCTCCTCGACCGGCGGCGCTTCGACCTCGCGCGCGACGTCCGCCGCGTTCCCGCGGACCGGCGTCTCGACCTCCGCGTCTCCCGCGACCCCCGGCGCGGCCGTCCCCTCCGCGCGCCGTTCGGCCGGTCCCGCCCCGCCCCCCGCCGAGCCCGGGTCGCGCAGCCCGACCCACAGACCGACCGCGCCGGCGACCACGACGGTCGCGGCGACGAGGGGCATC
>JAUIEL010000371.1 GCA_030428825.1 bacterium | reverse complement strand
GGCGTCGAGGTGACGTTCAACTTCGTCCTGATGTCGAACAACTGGCACGAGGCCGCGGACTACGTCGCCCTCGTCGCCGACCTGGGCGGCAAGACCGCGAACATCCAGGAGCTCCTCCCGAACTCCACGCAGTACGACGAACTCGTCTGGGAGGACAAGGTCGACCAGGCGGACGTCGCCGCGGTCCTCGAACGCGCCAAGGAGGTCGCCGCCGAGCGGAAGGTCGACCTGAAGCTCGAGCTCCGTCCCCCGTTCCAGGGGTTCTACGGCCACAACCCCCCCACCGAAGCGTTCAAGGCCCCCCTCGCCGAGCTGCGGATGCGCCACTCCGAGGCGATCTCGCGCGCGCATCCGTCGTTCTGCTCGATGGCCACCACCTACCTCAAGGTGAACCCCGAGGGCGGCGTCTACCCCTGCTGCCGCGGCCCCGAAGAACTCTGCATGGGCGACGCCAAGACCCAGACGTTCGAGGAGATCTGGAACGGCGAGAAGTACCAGGAGTTCCGCCGCCGCATGTTCGACCGCGACTACCCCGACGTCTGCAAGAGCTGCTACGTGCTCGTCGGGAACCCGGCGTACATCGCGATGGAGGAGGAGGAGGAGCAGGGGAGAGCAGGGGAGAGCACGGGAGAGCAGGAGAGAGCGCGCTGACGCGGAGGGCTCGCGACGGCCACGGCACTCCGCGCCAGCGCCCTCTCCCCTGCTCTCGTTGCTCTCCCCTGCTCTCCCCTGCTCCCTACTCTTCCAGCTCGTCCGCCAGTCTCCCGAGCGCTCGGTGGAGCTGGACTCTCGCGGCGCCGGCGCTCTTCTTCAGGCGTTCCCCGATCTCGGCGTGCGACATGCCGCAGACGCGCGCCAGCACGATGATCTCCCGGTCTCCCTCGCTCAGCGCGTCGAACGCCGCCTCGACGCGCGCCAGCTCCTCGCGGGCCATGGCGTGCCGGCTCGGGGTGGCGACGCTCCGGTAGGCGTCGAGGAGGCCGTCGTCGCTCTCCTCGTCGGCCGGGAGGAGCGGGACCTCGCGCGCGGCGGCCCGCTTCTCGGCCTGCCAGTACTCGGCGCGCTTCTGGATCTTCCGGAGCGCCGTCGTGTAGAGCCAGTACCGGAACCCCGCCTCTCCCCCGTGCTCGAACCGATCGAGGTTCGCCAGCACCTCCCGGCAGGCGGACTGGGCGAGGTCGCTCGCCGACTCCCTCGTCCGCACGAGCCGGCCGGAGCGGAGCCGGACGAACGCGCGGAGCCCCGGGAGGAAGCGCGACAGCAGCGCGTCGACCGCCGCCGCGTCCCCCGCCTCCGCCCTCCGGTACAGCTCGTCGAAGCCGTCGTCCATCCGCCGGATGATACCGGAGGGGAGGAGGCGGGAGCGGCCGGCCCTCGTGGCGTAACATCGGGCCCGTGGTCCGGCTTCCCTTCCCCCGGAGGATCGCGCCCCTGTCGACCCCGCCCCCCTCGCTCCCGCTCTCCGAGCTGGTCGCGCTCGCGCTCGACCGCATGGAGTCGCACGGCCCGGCCGGGCTCGACGCGGTCTGTCGGGAGCACCCCGAGCACGCGGAGCGTCTCCGGCGGCGGGTCGAGCGGCTGCGGGACCTCGGGCTGCTCGACGGGGAGCCGCTCGACGAGGTCGACCTCGAGGCGGAGCTCCCGGAGCGGCTCGGCGAGTTCCGTCCGCTCGAGGTGATCGGCGGCGGCGGCATGGGCCTCGTCGTCAGGGCGGTGCAGGAGAGCCTCGGCCGCGAGGTCGCGCTGAAGATCGTCCGGCCGGACCAGCTCCTCTTCCCCGGCACGCGCGAGCGGTTCGCGCGCGAGGTCGAGACCGTGTCGCGCCTGAAGCACCCGGGGATCGTGCCGGTCCACGGCGTGTTCGAGGACGGCGGCGTGCCGTTCTTCGCCATGGAGCTGGTCGAGGGCGCGACCCTCGCCGACGTGCTCGCCCGCCTCGCGGACGGCGAAGGGGCGCGGCCGGAGACGCTCGACGGGGAGGCGCTCGCGCGGGCGGTCGCCGCGGCGTCCGGCGCCGCTCCGATCGGCGAGTCGGGCGCGCCGGCCTGGACCTTCCGCGGGTCGTACGTCGACGCGTGCCTCCGGATCGTGCGGCAGGTCGCCGACGCGCTCGCGTACGCCCACGCCAACGGCGTGGTCCACCGCGACGTGAAGCCGTCGAACGTCATGGTGACCCCGGACGGCCGGGCGATGCTCCTCGACTTCGGCCTCTCCCGACCCGAACGAGCGCCGCGGCTCACGCGCACCGGATCGAAGCTCGGATCGCTCGACTACATGGCTCCCGAGCAGGTCCGCGGCGCGGCGGACGAGATCGGGCCGAGGACGGACGTCTACGCGCTCGGGGTCACGCTGTACGAGCTCTTGACCTGCCGCCGTCCGTTCGAGGCGAGCAGCGAGCCGCGGGTGACGGCGCGGATCCTCGAGGGGCGCCCGGTCCCGCCGCGCACCCGGAACCCGGCCGTGTCGTTCGAGGCGGAGACGGTCTGCCTGACCGCCATGGAGCTCGACGCGGCGCGGCGGTACGGCTCCGCCGAGGCGCTCGCGCGCGACGTCGACAACGTCCTGCAGCGGAGACCGATCGAGGCGCGCCGCGTCTCCCGCTGGCTCCGGCTGCGCCGGTTCGTCGAGCGGCGGCCCGGGGAGGCGGCCGCGGCGGTGCTCCTCGCGGTGGTCGTCGTCGGCGGCCCGCTCGCGTACGCCGGGATGAAGGCGCGCGCGCTCGAGGAGCTGGCGGTGAAGCAGGCGCGGGCCGAACGGAACTTCGGGCTCGCCCTCGAGGCGGTCGACACGATGCTCACGCGGGTCGGGGACGAGACGCTCCGGTTCGTGCCCGAGATGGACGAGGTCCGGCGCGGCCTCCTGGAGGACGCGCTCGGGTTCTACCGCCAGTTCACCGAGGACGAGGGCGAGGAGTTCGCCGTCCGGTCCGAGGCGGCCCGTCTGCGGGTGCGGGTCGGGAAGGTGCGGTCGAGCCTCGGCGAGCTCGACGCGGCCGAGCGCGCGACGCGGACGGCGATCGCCGAGCTGGAGGAGCTCGTGCGGACGCGGCCGGACGACGGCGCCACGCGCCGCGCGCTCGCGGACGCGTACGGACAGCTCGGCGGTCAGCTGGCGGAGACCGGCCGGACGGACGAGGCGGCCGCGGCGGCGGAGGTCGGCCTCTCCCGATTGCGGGCCGCGCCGGGACCGCTCACCCCCGAGGATCGCCTGATCGAGAGCAAGCTCGTTCACGTGCGCGGGAACTGGAACTTCTCGCGGACGGACGTCGCGCTCGCGTCGTTTCGGGACGCCCTCGCGATCGCGGAGGAGCTCCGGGCCGAGGATCCCGAGAACGTCGAGGTCCGCGTCCGGACCGCCCTCAGCGCGAGCATGCTCGGCACGCTGATGGCGCGCGTCGGCGAGGTCGGCGAGGCGGCCGAACACTCCCGCCGATCGGTCGCGCTGTTCGAGGGGCTGGTGGCCGACGACCCGGGGGACCGCCGGCACGCGCGCACGCTCGCCGGGACCCTGTACAACCTCTCGAACCTCCTCCTCGAGGACGCCCCGGAGGAGGCGGAGGAGCTCTGCACGCGCGCGCTCGAGATCTGGCGGGAGGAGCGGCGGCGGCACCCGTCGGCGCCCCGGTTCCTGATCGAGATGGCGACGGTGTCGGACCGGCTCGCCCGCCTGGAGCGTCTCCGGGGCCGGAACGAGGACGCGATCCGGCGGCTGCTCGACACGGCCGACCTCCTGCGCGCGTTCGTGGCCGAGCACCCGCGCCTGGTCGAGGGGCGGGTGCAGCTCGGCATCGCGCTCAACTCCACTTCGGTCCAGCTGCGCCGGCTCGGCCGCGTGGAGGAGGCGCTCCGCGTCGCCGACGACGGGGCGGACGTCCTGAGCGCGCTGGTCGAGGAGGTCGGCCCGAGCGTCGAGGCGCTCCATCACCTCGGCGGCCTGCAGCACAACGCCGGCGCCGCGCTCTCCGACCTCGGCGACTCCGACGGCGCCACCGTCCGCTTCGAACGCGCGATCGACGCCTCGACGCGCGCCCTCGAGATCGAACCGTCGTTCGCCGTCGCGCGCCTCTACCTGAGGAACCACCACTGGATGCTCGCGGAGACGAGGATCGCGGCCGGGGACCCGGCCGGCGCCGTCGCCGCGGCCGAGCGCCTCCCCCGCTGCGTGGAGGACGGTCCGGAGGAGTGGCGCCGCGCGGCCGGCTTCGTCGCGCGCGCGGCGTGGTTGGCCGGGGGCGGCGAGGCGTCCGCCGCGTACGACCGCCGCGCGCTCGAGCTCCTCCACGAGGCGGCGGAGCGCGGCTGGGACGACGTCGACGATCTCGTCGGCTGCGCGGCGTTCGCGCGCGTCCGAGAGCTCGAGGCGTACCCGGCGCTCCTCGACCGACTCACCGCCCCCTGACCGGGCGCCGACGCGGCGGCGTCTCCCCTTCCCCGCTCCTCGGCGCATCCCTACGCTGGGCCCGTCGTTCGCCCGCGTCCGAGGAACCGACCGATGACCGACCGCCGCGCCTTCCTGAAGGGGTCCGCCGCCGCCGCGGCCCTCCTCGCCTCGCACCGCTACGTCCACGCCCGCGGCTCCGACACGCTGAAGGTCGGCGTGATCGGCTGCGGCGGACGCGGCAGCGGCGCGGCCGCGAACTGCGTCGAGTCGTCGGACGGCGTGGTGATCCACGCCATGGGCGACCTGTTCCGCGACCGCGTCGACGCCTCGCGCGCCCACCTCGAGTTCCTGGGCGACGCCCTCGACGTCCCCGACGAGCGGGTGTTCGTCGGCTGGGACGCGGTCGACCGGGTCCTCGCGTCCGACGTCGACCTCGTCGTCCTGGCGACCCCGCCCCACTTCCGGCCCGAACACCTCGAGAAGGCGATCGCGGCCGGGAAGCACGTCTTCATGGAGAAGCCGGTCGCGGTCGACCCGGCCGGGGTCCGACGCGTCGTCGCGGCGGCGCGCGCGGCGAAGGAGGCGGGGCTCGGCATCGTCGCCGGGACCCAACGGCGCCACCAGGCGCAGTACCTCGAGACGATGCGTCGGATCCACGACGGCGCGATCGGCGAGATCGTCGGCGGCTCGTGCCACTGGGACCAGGGCGGCCTCTGGGTGAAGCAGAAGCAGGACGGCTGGACCGACATGGAGTGGCAGGTCCGGAACTGGCTCTACTTCACCTGGCTCTCCGGCGACCACATCGTCGAGCAGCACATCCACAACCTCGACGTCATGAACTGGGCGATCGGCGCCCCGCCGCTCCGCGCGATCGGATACGGCGGGCGGCAGGTCCGGACCGCGCCGGAGTACGGCGAGATCTTCGACCACCACGTCGTCCGGTACGAGTACCCGGGCGGGGTCTGGGTCACGAGCACCTGTCGCCAGATCGACGGCTGCCAGTCGAACGTCTCGGAGCACCTGGTCGGAACGAACGGGACGGCGAACCCGGGCGGCCACGTCCGCGGCCCCTCCGAGTGGCGGTTCGAGGGGGAGGCCTCGAACCCGTACGTCCAGGAGCACACCGACCTGATCGCGTCGATCCGCGCCGGCGAGCCGCTGAACGAGGGACGCCGCGTCGCCGAGAGCACGCTCACCGCGATCATGGGACGGATGTCGTCGTACACCGGCAAGGAGGTGACGTGGGAGTTCGCGATGAAGTCGGAGCTCGACCTCACGCCCCCCGCGTACGCGTTCGGCGAGGCGCCCGTCCCGCGGGTCGCCGTCCCCGGCCGGACCCCGCTCGTCTGAACCACTCCGCCCGAGAAGGAGCCGACCGATGAACCGACGTGACGCCCTCCGCGCCGGGGGAGCGGCGGCCGCCGCCGCCCTCCTCACCCCCCGCGCCGCCCCGCAGGACGCCGCCCACGAAGAGGCGAGCCCGCCGTTCTCGATGAAGTTCGCCCCCCACCTCGGGATGTTCCGGCACCTCGCCGGCGACGACCCGCTCGACCAGATCCGCTTCATGCACGACGTCGGCTTCCGCGCCTTCGAGGACAACGGCATGCGGAACCGCCCGGTCGAGCTGCAGACGCGGATCGGCGACCTCCTCGAGCAGCTCGGGATGACGATGGGCGTCTTCGTCGGCCACTCGCAGCTCTTCGGCACCAACGGCTTCGCGACCGGCGACGGGGAGACGCGCGAGCGGTTCGTGAACGACATGAAGGACGCGGTCGAGATCGCGAAGCGCGTCCGCGCGACCTGGATGACCGTCGTCCCCGGCGAGCGGACCCCGCGCCTCGAGCTCGACTACCAGACCGCGCACCTCGTCGAGACGCTGAAGCGCGGCGCCGCCGTCCTCGAGCCGGCCGGGCTGGTGATGGTGCTCGAGCCGCTCAACCCGTGGGTGAACCACCCGAACATGCTCCTCGCGAAGATCTCGCACGCGTACCTCGTCTGCAAGGCGGTCGCGAGCCCGGCGTGCAAGATCCTGTTCGACATGTACCACCAGCAGATCACCGAGGGGAACATCCTCGGCAACGTCGACCACGCGTGGGACGAGATCGGCTACTTCCAGATCGGCGACCACCCGGGCCGGAACGAGCCGACCACCGGCGAGATGAACTACCGGAACATCTTCCGCACGATCGCGGCGAAGGGATACGAGGGCGTCCTCGGGATGGAGCACGGCAACAGCCGCGGCGGCGCCGAGGGAGAGCAGGCGGTGATCGAGGCTTATCGCGTCTCCGACGGGTGAGGCCGCTAAGCGGAGCGGTCCGCTGCGCGCGGAGCGGTCCGCTGCGCGCGGAGCGGTCCGCTGCGCGCGGGGCGTGGAACGCGATTCGGGAACGTCTGCGCGTTCGCCACGGCGGGGCACGAGACGGGGAGGTGTCTCCGACCCGCTCACGTCCTCGCGCGATTCGTCCGCGTGGGTCTCCGGTCGGTTTCGAGTCGCGCTGCGGGGTCGCTCTCGGAGAAGCCTCCCCGTCTCGTCCCCCGCCTCGCCCGCTCCGGACTTCCTCACCCGCTTCCGGGGTAAGAAAGGGGAATCCGGTAGGGGACCCATGGGATGGACGAGCCTCGAGGCCCGGCGTCGATGCCGGCCCTCCGCGTCAGCGCGCTCTCCCCTGCTCTCCCTTGCTCTCCCCTGCTCTCCCCTGCTCTCCCCTGCTCTCCCTCAACCGTCCGGCAGCCCGCGCTCCTTCGCCAGCGCCACGAGCTTCG
>JAUIEL010000370.1 GCA_030428825.1 bacterium | reverse complement strand
GAAGAAGACCCACGCCCTGAACGGCGACGGCGTGTTCGTCGTCGACCAGGCCCTCACGGTGCAGGACGCCGGCCACCTCACGGTCGAGCCGGGGATCGCCCTGAAGTTCGTGCCGGGAGGGACGGTCACCGTCGGCGGCAAGTGGACCGCGATCGGGACCGGGCTCGAGCGGATCGTCCTCACCTCGATCGGCGACGACGCGGTCGGCGGCGACTCCGCCGGCGACGGCCCGACGACCGGGCTGGCCGGCGACTGGAAGGGCGTCAGCCTCACCCTCGCCGAGCAGGTCGACCTCGCGTTCCTCGACCTCCGGTTCGCCGGCGAGGCGGGCCACCCCGCCCTCGAGCTCTCGACCTCCTCGCTCGCCATGGACCAGGTCACCGTCGCCGACGCGGCGGCCGACGGCCTCCGCCAGCTCGACACCACGAGCACGCCGGCGGTGACCGGCTGCGCGTTCGACCGCTGCGACGTCCCGATCGCCGGGGTCACGGTCTCCTCGCTCGCGAACTTCGCCGGGAACACGGCGCAGGGGAACGCGCAGGGGGACGCGATCCGCTTCGCGGGGACCGGGAGCGCGAACACATCCACCCTCTCCGTCGACCGGAGCCTGAACGGGACCGGCGCCTTCGTGTCGACCGGCGGCTGGACGATCTCCACCGGCAAGACGGTCAGCCTCGCGGCCGGCGTCACGGTGAAGGTCGCGCACTCGAGCGCGGTCGTGGTGCAGGGGACGCTCCTCGCGAACGGCGCCGCGGGCGCGCCGGTCTGCCTCACGTCGCTCCGGGACGACCGGTACGGCGGCGACGCCAACGGCGACGGCGCGGCCACGACCCCCGCCCCCGGCGACTGGGTCGGCCTCGCGTTCAAGGCGTCGAGCGACGCGAGCACGCTGAACCACACGCTGATCCGGTACGCCGGCCTCGGCGGCGCGGCGTCGATCGACCTCGACCAGGCGGACGTGACGCTCTGTGACGTCGCGATCGAGGACGGCGCCGGCGCCGGGATCGACGCGAACGGCAACTCCGCGCCGACCCTGAAGGACGTCACGATCGACGATCACGGCGGGCTCGCGCTCGACCACGTCACCTGGGGGCTGCTCGGGAAGATGTCCGGCACGACCGCGAGCGGGAACCAGGGGGGCGACGTCGTCGTCATCACGTCGCCGTACCTCGGCAGCGACCTGACGATCCACCAGGAGAGCGTCCTCGGGAGCTGCATCGTCGTCGACGCCTCGCCCGACCCGAGCACGGGCAGCCTGTCGCTCGGCCGCGGGATCGTGATCAAGGCGACCGGGCCGCACGTCCAGATGAAGGTGAAGGACGTGCTCGGGACCGGCCTCGAGAAGGTCGTCTTCACGTCGTTCCACGACGACGACCACGCCGGCGACACCGACCAGTCCCCCACGCCTCCCGCGGCCGGCGACTGGATCGGCGTCCTCGCCACCGGCACGGTCGAGCACGCGCTGGTCCGGTACGCGGGCGCGCCGTTCGGCGCCGCCGTCCAGGTGGCGCTGATCGCCCCGACCTGCGTCGGCTCGCGCGCCGACTTCTCGGCCGGCGACGGTTTCGGCGTCCAGCACGGCCGCGCCCTCGTCGCGTACGAGAACGCGGGGGACGGCATCCGCGGGGACGAGGTCTGGGCGTCGACCGCCTACGGGAACGGCGGTTTCGGCTTCGCCGGCAACCCGAACGGCGACGCGTACGGCTGCATCTCGTGGATGAACGGCCCGAACGGCACCGAGAACTACCAGTACTCCGCCGACCAGTCGATCGGCCCGCCTGGCGTCGACGTGATGTGGTCGTGCGGCACGACGCTCGGCATCGCGCCGCCGACCGGGTTCGGGGGCGTCAACTGCGGCAGCACCGGCTGGGGGAACGTCTACGCCGACCCGCGGTTCGTGAACGCGCCGGCGGGCGACCTCCGCCTGAAGGCCGACTCGCCGTGCCGCAACTACGTCCGGGTCCCGTGCCCGACGTCGGTCCTGAACGACGGCTCGGTCTGCAACCCTTGGGGCGTGGGCGGCGCCGCGTACCCCGGCCCCGCCGAGCCGGCGCGCGACCACCTCGAACAGCCGCGCTCCGTCGACGACGACCTCCTCGGCCTCGCGCCGAAGCTCGGCGACCTCGGCGCGTACGAGCGCCCCGCGTACACGCTCGCCCCGATCGGTGACCCGATCCTCGGCCAGATCGTCACCCTCCACTGCGTCGGCCCGCCCGGCCTCGCGACCTACCTGCTCGGGCTCGACGGCCCGGACGCCTACCTCGACCCGTACGGCTGGCTCTGCTTCGACCCGTCGTTCGTGCTCGTGCTGATCGCGCTCCCGGTCGGCACGCCGCTGCCGCTTCCGATCCCCGACGACCCGATCCTCGACGGCCTCGAGGTGAGCCTCCAGGCCGCGGTCCTCGAGGCGTCCGGCGCGCGCGAGACGACGAACGTCTATCGGCCGCGCTTCCGCCGCTGACCGCCGCCGCGGCGCGCGAGGGGCGTCGGCGACGAGGGCGACTCTCGAACGGGGGTGAACCGCGACCGCCCCGCGCCGTTCGTCCTCCCCGGCCGGCGACGGGGCCGGCCGATCGTCACGGATCGAGCTCTCGCGAAAGGCGGCGCCATGTCCTGGTCGCGGTCCACGCCCCTCGTCTCTCTCGCCCTCACTCTCATCCTCGGCGGCAGCGCCTCGGCCTCCGGGTTCCTGGTCGCGAGCGACGGGAGCCCGCTGCGGCTCCGGTCGCAGCGGGTCGCCGCCGTCGTCGAGGACGGCTTCGCGCGGACGACGGTCCGGCAGACGTTCGCGCACGCGGGCGGCGCGGGGGGCGGGGCGCTCGAGGCGGTCTACGCGTTCCCGGTCCCGGACGGGGCGGCGCTGGTCGACCTCGCGCTCGAGGTCGGCGGCCAGCGGCTGGAGGGGCTCCTCGCGGAGCGGAAGGCGGCGCGGCGCGCGTACGACACGATCGTCGGCCGGAAGCGCGACCCGGCGCTCGTCGAACAGATCGGCCGCTCGACGTTCCGGCTGTCGGTCTACCCGATCCTGCCGGACCTGCCGACGACCGTCGAGCTGACCTGGGTCGAGCTCGTGCCGCGCGTCGCCGGCGCGCTGCGGTACGTCTACCCGCTCGCGCTCCTCGGCGACGCGGCGACGACCGAGCACGACCTGACCGTCGACGTCACGCTCCGGTCGGCCGGCGCGACGATCGCCGAGGCGTCGTCCCCGACCGCGGGCGTCGACGTCGTGCGCGTCTCCGACCACGAGGTGCGCGCCTCGCTCGAACGGACCGGCGCCACGCTCGACCAGGACGTCGTCGTCCGGGCCGCGATCCGCACGCCCCACCCGTCGCTCTCCGTCCACGTCCACCGGCCGCCGAACGGCGACGCCTACTTCGCCGCCGTCGTCACGCCGCCCGACCCCGACGCGGCGCGGGTCCTGCCGCGCGACGTCACGCTCGCGCTCGACGTCTCCGGCAGCATGGACGGCCTGAAGTTCGACCAGGCGAAGGCGGCGGCACGCGCCCTGCTCGACGGCCTCCGCCCGGCCGATCGGGTGAACGTCCTCCTGTTCAACCACGTCGTCCGCCGGTTCGCGGACGCTCCGGTCCCCGCGGCGGCCGAGACGGTGGCGACCCTGCGCTCGTTCGTCGACGCGGCGGAGGCGAACGGCTCGACCGCGCTCGGCGACGCGATCGCCGCGGCGTGCGCGACGCCGATCGAACCGGGACGCGTCGGGACGGTCGTCCTCCTGACCGACGGGCGGCCGACGGTCGGCGAGCAGGACCCGGCGCGGATCGTGGCGCTCGCGCGGGCCGGCGGGGAGCGCGGGCTCCGCGTCTTCACGTTCGGCGTCGGCGACGACGTCGGCGCCGGGCTGCTCGACGGCGTCGCGGCGGCCGGCGGCGGGGTCGCCGAGCTGTTCCGGCGCGAGGGAGAGGTCGAGTCGCGGCTCGTCCGGTTCCTCCACCGGACCGCGTCGCCGGCGATCACGGACCTCTCGATCTCCGTCGGCGGGAAGGAGGTCGACGACCGCTTCCCGCGTCCGCTCCCGGCGGTCCACCTCGGCGAACAGGTCGCGATCGCCGCCCGCGTCGCGATCGAGGGGCACGCCCCGGTCGTCGTGCGCGGCACGGTCGACGGCGCGAAGCTCGAGCTCTCGACGACCGCCGACTTCGGGCGTCGCGCCGTCGGCGTCCCGTCGTCGCCGCCGATCGCCCGCGAGCGGTACGGCCGGGCCGCGCTGACGTACCTCGAGCGGGCGCTGCGACTGCGCGGCGCGCTCGAGGACGACGCGTTCTTCGCGGCGATCGACCGGGGGGCGTACTCGACCGAGGACGAGGTCGTCGCGGCGGCGATCGACGCGTCGCTCGACACGGGGGTGCAGTCCGCGTACACGTCGTTCCTCGCCCTCCTCCCCGAGGACCGGGCGCGGGTCGACGCGCGCGACGCGGCGGCGCTCGACGAGGCGCTCCGGCGCGCGCGAGCGCGGCGGGTCGAGCTCGCCGGCGTCGCGCCCGACGACGCGCCGGAGACGCCGGCTGGCGAGGTCACGCTGGAGGAGGGGAAACGGTCCGAGGCGCGTCTCGAGTCGACCCCGTTCGACGTCGTCCTCGGCGTCGGCGGCGGCGCCGGCGGCCGGTTCGGGGGGAGGTACGGCGCGCGGGGATCCGGACGCGGCGGGGGACGGGCGAGCCAGGCGGCGGTCACCCGAAACCGCGATTGGCTCGAGAGCCACCAGGACCCGCGGGGGTTCTGGTCGAGCGCCGGATTCTCCGCGCATTGCGCGACGAACGTCTGCGACGGCGCGGGCGACCCGGCGCGCGACGTCGGCGTCACCGGCCTCTCGCTCCTCTCGTTCCTCGGCGCCGGTCACACGGTGAACCACGGGTCGAAGAAGGCCGTCGTCCGCCGGGGGCTGAAGTTTCTCATGTCGCTCCAGGACCCCGACCGCGGCAGCTTCGGCGAGCCGGGCTCGCACCCGGAGTCCCTCCTCGACCACGCCATCGCGGCGCTCGCGATGACGGAGGGGTACGGCCTCTCGAAGTGGCCGATCCTGAAGGACCCCGCGCAGCGGGGGATCGACCACCTCGTCTCCCGGCGGAGCCCCGACGGCTCGTGGGGCGACGGCGACCTCGAGGTCACGACGTGGGCGGTCCTCGGCCTCCGCTCCGCCCTCGACTTCGGGCTGACGGTCGACCCCGCGGCGCTCGACGGCGCGCGGGCGTTCGTCGACTCGGTGACCGACCGCGCGACCGGTCTGGTGCCGGGCGCGGAGACCGTGCGCGGCTTCGCGTCGAGCGAGGAGCGGACCGCGGCGGCGATGATCTGCCGCATCTTCCTCGGCGAGGAGACCGCGGGCAGCCCGGCCCTGCGCGCCGGGGCGGCCCTCCTGCGGAGCCGACTCCCGCGACGGGGCGGACCGTCGCGGACGCTCGACCCGAGGACCTGGCTCTGGGGCTCGTACGCGATGTTCCAGATCGGCGGCCCGGATTGGGACGCGTGGGAGGCGGCGATGCTCGAGCAGGTGGTGAAGACCCAGCGACGGGACGGCGACGAGAAGGGATCGTGGGACGCGCCGCCGCGGTCGGCGGTCCACGGCGTGGGGCGCGTGGGATCGACGGCGGTGATGTCCCTCTGTCTGGAGGTGTACTACCGGTACGACCGGATCCTCCTCTCCCGCTGACCGCGCCGAAGCGGGGAGGACGCGCGCGTCCGCCCCGCCCCTCGCCCCCTCCGCCGAGTACGATCGTCTCCGAGGCAAGAACGGCGGTCGCGGGAGCGAGCCCGGTCGACCGTCGACGAAGAAGGACGGGAGACGAAGGATGAAGACGAAGCGAACGATGCAGTCGATCCTGCTGGCCGGCGCCGCGGCGGCGGGCGCCTCCGGACAGACGGTGCTGGCGGTCTACGACCAGGCGACGGAGTGGGACTCCCTCGGCAGCTCGGTCGACGCCGCGGGGGACGTCGACGGGGACGGGTTCCCGGACGTCGTCGTCGGCGCCCCCCGGGACGCGACGAACGGGACCTGGGCCGGACTCGTGCAGGTCTATTCCGGCCTGACGGGCGCGGCGATCCACTCGCTCCCGGGCCCGACCCTCTCGAGCACGGGGGAGATCGTCCGCGGCGTGGGAGACCTCGACGGCGACGGGGTCCCCGACTTCGCCGCCTCGGCGACGTCCGAGGACGGCGTCGCGGCGGACACCGGCGCGGTGCGGGTCTACTCGGGGAGCACCGGAGCGGTGCTCCTCCTCCTCACGGGTACGGCGCCGGGCGAGCAGCTCGGGCGGGCGCTCGACGGCGGCGGGGACCTCGATCAGGACGGCTTCCCCGACCTCGCGGTCGGTCGCCTCGGCCTCGACGTGAGCGTGCACTCCGGATCGACGGGCGCGCTCCTCCTCTCCCTGCCGGGCGTCGGACAGCCGCTCTCGTTCGCCGGCGACACGAACGCCGACGGCGTCGTCGACCTGATCGTCGGGAACCCGACCTTCGACACGACCGGGTCGGACGTCGGGAGGGCGACGCTCCACGCCGGGCCGACCGGGGTGCTGCTCCACACCTTCCTGGGGGACGGGAACGGCGACGCGTTCGGGACCGCGGTCGCCGGCGTGGGCGACGTCGACGGGGACGGCCGGGACGACGTGATCGTCGGCGCGCCGGAGACGGTCGCCTTCTTCTCGCCGAGCGGGCCCGGTTACGCGCGCGTCCTCTCCGGTGCGACCGGCGCGCCGCTGCACCAGGTCGTCGGCTCGCCGAACTCGAAGCTCGGGGTCGCCGTGGCCGGCGGCGGCGACGTCGACCGCGACGGCGTGCCCGACTTCGCGGTCGGGGCGACGCGGGCGTACTTCGGCTCGACGGGCATCGGCTTCGTCACGCTCCGCTCCGGCGCGACGGGAGCCGAGATCCTCCATCTCGTCGGACACGAGACGCTCGATTCGTTCGGCGCGTCGCTCGCGTTCGTGGGCGACCTGGACCGGAACGGCTTCGACGACCTCGCGGTCGGCGCCCCCGCCGAGGACGTGCAGGCGACCGACTCCGGCGCCGCGTACGTCTTCTCCGCCTGCCAGGGCGGGATCGTGGCGTACGGCGAGGGGTGCCCGGCCGGCGCGGCGCCGACGCTCGACGCCCTCGGCTGCCCGGCCGTGGGCGACGCGCTCACCGTCG
>JAUIEL010000369.1 GCA_030428825.1 bacterium | reverse complement strand
CGACTTGGACAGCAGGCCGCTAGACGCTGGGCGGAAGACGTTTCGGTTTCACGATCGGTGGTCGGATGCGCGCTATGGTCCTGGTGAAGTCTCAGACGGAACGATGCTCATGCTCGCGTTCCTCCTGATTCCTTTTCAGCGACCGCGGGTCGATCTGCTGTGTATCGAAGAGCCCGAGAGAGGCCTTCATCCGTACCTGATGGAGAAACTCGTCGACCAGCTTCGTGACTTGTCGGCGCCGGCCCTCTCCCGGCCCCAGACGCAGGTTCTCTTGGCCACCCAGTCCGCCGAACTCCTGAACCACCTGAGGCCCGAGGAGGTCCGGTTCCTCCGGCGGCGGAAGGAGGATGGTTCGGTCGAGGTGAAGACGCCGAACACGTCGTCGCCGACCTGGAGTCAGGTTTTCGGCGAGTACGAGGAGGAGCTCGGCTCGATGTGGATGTCCGGCGGTCTCGGCGGCGTACCGGGCTGATCGTGACGCACGCCCCCGAGGGCCTTCCCGCCCGCGAGGCCAAGGACCTCCTCCGGGCACGCCTGTCCGGGCACGACGACGAGCGTGAGGCCCGCATCGAGATCGCTCGAAGGCTCGACCTCGACCTCGTGGCGACCCGATCCCCGTCGTTCCGGGCATTCCGCGACGACCTCGGCCGGGCCCTGACTTCCCTCGGCCACTGACCTCGACCCCGACTCCCGCCCGTTTTCCCGGGAAGGCGCGCCGTCCCCGCCGCGTCCAACCGAGGGTCGCGCTCCGTCCCGGGGGTCTCGTGGGGTCGATCCGTCGCGCTTGGCTGCTGCTCCTGACGCTCGGGCCGCTCGCGGGCGGGGCGGGGGCGTCCGACCTCGAGCTGGTCGTGCTCGACGCCGCCGATCAGCCGCAGGCGGGCGTCGCGCTGCGGCTCCTCGTCGAGCCGGACGGCGGGGGGGCGCCGCACGAGGTCTGGCGCGGCGAGACCGACGTCGCCGGACGGGCGCGCGTCCCGGGGCCGGTCGATCGCGTCGACTCGGGCTTCTGGCGCGAACTCGCGACCTGGCATCCGCTCCGCGTGGAGATCCTCATCCCGACCCCGTGGCCGCTCGCGGTCCGCGTCCCGCCCGAACGGCTGGAGCCGGGGCGTCCGCTCCGCCTCGGCATCCCGACGACGTCGCGCCTCCGGGCGCACGTGATCGACCGCCGCGGCCGGCCGATCGACGACGCGGTCGTCCGGCTCCTCGGTCGGCTGACGAGCGACGAGCCGTGGCGCGAGATGGACGAGCGGACGACCGGCGCCGAGGGGGAGGTCCGGTTCGACCACGTGATGGCGGGGCTCGAGGTCCTCGTCTTCGCGGCCGGGAAGCGGGGGCGGTGGCAGCCCGCGGAGACGGTCTCCCGCGCCCCCGCGCGGGCCGGCGAGGAGGCGACGGTGCGTCTGCACTTCCGCGCGCCGAACACCGTGTTCCGCCTCCGCCTCGTCGACGTCGACGGCGCTCCCCTCGCCGGCCGGACGGTCTGGATCGACCGTCGCGTCGACGGCGTGTCGATCGATCCGCCGGACGTCGCGATGCCCGGCGCGCCGACCCGCGCCGACGAGGACGGCGACGTCGAGGTCCGGCTCGATCGCGCGGCGTCGGCGGGGCGCGCGGTCTCCCTCGTCCTCTCGGTCCCCGACCCGGTCGACGAGTCGCGTCGCGCCGGCCCGTGGGCGCGCGCGGTCGTCGACGTCACCGCGCGTCTCGAGCCGGGGCGCGTCGCGCTGGGCGAGGTCGTCGTCGCGCCGTTGCCGCGCCTCGCCGCGGGCCGCGTGGTCGACGAGGAGGGCGCGCCGATCGCGAAGGCGGTGGTCGTCGTCTACGAGGACGTGGCCGCCTGCCGGCCGGCCCGGGACGCGCTCGGGCCGATCTCGATCCCGCACCCGTCGCTCGACGGATCGTTCCTCGTGCGCCGCGCCCGCACGAAGACGCGGGAAGACGGGACGTTCGAGGTCCGGGGAGACGCGCCGCCGCGCGACCTCTGGATCGTCGTCCGCCGCTCCCCCTACGAAGAGACCGCCGCCGCCCGGCTGGCACCGGGGGACGACGGTCTCCGGTTCGTGCTCCGCCGCGCGGCGAAGTGAACGGACGGCCGGAGCGCGCCGATCAGCCGGCCGCCTCCTGCTCCTCGAACGGGTACCGGAGCTCCGGCGGCGGCGGCGGCGTGTCGCGCCCCGCGTCCCCCTTCAGGTAATGCTCGAACCAGCGGAGCATGCGCAGGTTGTAGTCGTACCGCGCGGCCGCCTTCCGGTTGCCGTGCCCCTCGCCCGGGTACCAGACGAGCCGCACCGGCACGTTGTCGAGCACCTTCAGCTGGCGGAACAGCTCGAGCGACTGTGACGGATGGACCCGGGGGTCGTCCTTGCCGTGCATGATCAGGAGGGGCGTGCGCGCCTGCTCGACGTAGTAGATCGGGCTCCGCTCGAGGAAGAACTGCCAGTCGTCCCAGACCCGCTTCCGCGCGTGGACGAGGTACATCTCGTTCGGGATGTCGGTCGAGCCGGACTTCGAGATCTGGTCGCTGATCCCGACGAACATGACGCCCGCCTTGAACCGCTCGGTGTGCCTGGTCGAGCACCACGCCGTGGCGAAGCCGCCGTACGACCCGCCGGTGATCCCGACCCGCTCCGAGTCGACGAGGCCGATGCCGACCAGGTGGTCGACGGCGTCGATCAGGTCGTCGAACTCCTTCCCGCCGTAATCCGCCTGGCCGGCCTTCGAGAACTCGACGCCCTTCCCGGTGCTGCCGCGATAGTTCGGGTAGAAGATCGCGAACCCGCGCGCCGCGCCGACCTGCCCCGCGTACGAGTAGCGCGTCAGCCAGCCGTTGCGGATGTGCGCCTCGGGCCCGCCGTGGACCGCCATGATGAGCGGGTACCGCTTCCCGGGCTCCTCGTCGAGCGGACGGATCAGGATCCCCTCGAGCTCGACGCCGTCGCGCGCCTGGTGCTTCACGACCTCCTGCTTCGCCAGCCGGACGTCCTTCAGCCACGGGTTCACGTTCGTGAGGCGGCGCGCGAACTTCGCGCCCTGGTTCATCGCGTACACCTCGGGCGGGTGGTTCGGGCTCTCCGAGCGGAGCGCGCCCTGACGGCCGTCCTTCGAGAGCGTCAGCCCGGCGAGGACCGCGCGGCCGGCGGGGAAGACCGTGACGTGGTTCGAGCCGTCGGCGGAGATCCGCTCGACCGACGAGCTGGTCCCCTGGTCGGTCAGGAACGTGATCGTGTCGGCGTCGCTCCAGGCGATCGTCGTGACGTGCCCCATGAAGTTCGGGAAGACGTCGACGAGCCGTCCGCCCGCCGCGTCGGCGACCATCAGCCGCCCCTCGCTCGGGTCGTGGATGTCCTCGGCCGAGATGCAGGCGATCTTCTTCCCGTCGGGGCTCCACGCGATCTGCCCCAGCTTGCCGGGGTTGTCGTACCGGTGCAGCAGCTTCCCGCTGGCCACGTCGACGATCGAGACCTTCTTCGCCATGTACGAGTCGTCGACCAGCGGCGTCGGCGCGAGCGCCATCGCGAGCTTCCCGCCGGCGGGGCTCCAGTGCAGCTCGGACGGGTTCCCCTCGACCTCCAGCTTGCGCGGCTCCCAGTCCGGGTTCCCCGGCTCGGCGATCCAGACCCGCGAGAACCGGAGCTCCTCCTCGACCACCTCCGCGTCGAACCCCTTCTTCCTCAGGTCCTTCGCCCGCTTCGGCGCCTCGTCCCGGGCGAGGAACGCGACGCGCGTGCCGTCCGGAGAGAACGAATAGTCGCCGATCGACGCCTCGTGCTCGAGCAGCTTCCGCGCCTCGCCGCCGTTCGTCGAGATGACCCAGAGCGCGGTGTGGTCGTCGTCGCCGCGCCTCGCGGTGAACGCGATCTCGTCGTGACCGGGCCGCCAGCTCACGCGCGAGACGTTCACCTCGCCGGTCACGAACCCGCGCGACTTCCCGTCGCGATCGACGACGTGAAGCTCGGTCCAGGCCGACCCGTTGTCGTCCTCGTTCGGGATGCGCGGCACGGAGAGCGTGTACGCCACGGACGATCCGTCGGGGGCGATGGCGGCGGACGTCACGCCGCGGAGCTTCGCGACGTGGTCGGGGGTCATGACTTCCGCGGCCCCGGAGAGGCCGGGGAGGAGCGCCGCGACGAGCGCGGGCGCGAGGGCGGACCGGAACCGGACGAGCGGCCGGGAGATCGACATCGAGCTTCCTTCCTGCGATACGGGAGATACGAGCGAGCCGGACCCGTACGAGGATAGCGAACCCGGGATCAGCGGAGGTTCTTCAGCTCCTCCTCGAGCGCCAGGACCTTCTGGTTGTACTCGTTCGTGTGGCCGGCCACGATGTAGGCGCCGGTGATCAGGAAGACGATGCTCCCGACGAACAGTCCGAGGAACCAGATCCAGCCGAACAGGACTCCCGCCGGCACGGAGGCGGCGGTGAC
This sequence comes from bacterium, assembly GCA_030428825.1. GTDB lineage: Bacteria > Planctomycetota > B15-G4 > B15-G4 > JADJEK01 > JAUIEL01. The sequence goes on along the minus strand of JAUIEL010000369.1, from coordinate 2,721 downwards.
GAGCAGCAGCCACGGCAGCCGCTTCCGGTCCCGCCGGAGGGATTCGAGGTTCCTGCGTTGGAAGGCGAGCTCGTCCTCGAGCTCGGCTCGGTAGGCGTCGTTCTCGGTCATGGCGGGAGCGAGAATAGCGCTTCGCCGGGGCCGATTCCCTCTCCGTCTCGCGCTCCGGATCGACCCGTCCCCGGCGGATCAGCGTCCCGTCGGGAGGCGCGACCAGCGAACGGTGAAGTCGGAGCGGAGCGCGGCCGGCCGGTCGGTCGTGAACCGGAGCGAGACGACCGGATCGTCGACGCGGGCGGGCGAGGTGAAGAGCGCCCCGAGCTCGGCGACACCCTCCGGGAGGGCGGAGACGAGCGCGCCGGCGGTCAGGTTCCGGCGGACGGCGCGCCACCGGCGGATCCGGCCGCTCGCGTGCGTCGCCTCGACGAACAGGCCGGGCTCGCCGAGGAGCGCTCCCCGGAGCCGTCCGAGGACGGAGAGGCGGACGTCGGCCCGCACGATCAGGAACGCTCCCCCCGAGGGGACTTCGATCGACTCTCCGAGCCGCGCGGCCTCCTCGACGAGGGGTTCCTCCGGCCCGCACCGCGCCGCGTCCCGCCGCTCGAGCAGGACGAGATCGTCCGTCGCTGCGGCGAGCGCGTACCGGTCGACGAGGGCGCGCCAGCTCGCCGGGGCCTCCAGGAAGACGTGCCGGCCGTCGATCGACCGGGTGTCCGCGAGGACGAACCGGGGGGCCCGTTCCGACGCCCAGTGCGCGGCGTTCAGGCCGTCGAGCGCCGGCGTGTACGCGGTGTAGTCCTGGAAGACCGGCCGCGGCCGCCAGCGGAGGTCGTTCGCGGCCGCCGTCGCGACCCGCCACGGCACGACGTCGACCGTCGCGTCGCCGATCCGCGCGCGCACGTCCGCCGGGAGACGCAGCCCCTCGAGCCGCTCCTCCCCGCGCGCGTCGATCTCCCGGGCCGCGGCGTCGAGGCGTCCCCACGTCTCGACCCGCGCCGCGATCGCCTCCCCGGTCACGCGCGCGACCACCGGGGCGCGGACGCGCGGCATCTCGCGCAGGACGAGCCCGGCCCCGGCGACGACGAGCGCGAGCTGGAGGAGGACCACGCGCCGCCGGTCCCGCCCCGCGGCCGCCGCGAGCACGACGAACGAGAACGCCACCGCGAGTCGGAGGAGGAACGGCGCGACGTGGCCGATCCCCTGCCGCACGAGCGCGCTCTTCGCGGCGAGGAGCGCGAGCCCGGCCGTCAGGACGAGGCCGCCCGCGACCGCCCGCCGGTCGCGCATCAAGAGTGGCACGAGCGGGACCGTCGCGAGCCCCAGCCAGACCGTCGCCGTCCGCCACGGCGCGCCGTCGTGTGCCATGGCGCCGTACCCGCTCCCGAGCTCCAGCCCGAAGGCGAGGTACGGCGCGAGCGCGCCCGGTCTCCCGGACGACCACGTGAACAGGGCGACGAGCGCCGCCGCGCAGACGACCGGCGCGACGAGCGACCGCGCCGGGGATCCTCCCGCTCGCGCCTCGGCGATCGCCGCGCGGACCGTCAGCGCGGCGAGGAGGAACAGCGCGGCCGCGCCGGCGTTCACCTTGGCGAGCGGCATGGCGGCGGCGAGGACGGCCAGCACGAGGAGCGATCCGCGGCGGCGCGCGTCGCCGGAGAAGACGACCATCCCCCAGACGAGCGTCGCCGGCTCGAGGTGGGCGAGCGTGAGGCCGAGCAGGTCGACGGTGAGGGCGAGCGTCACCGCCGCCCCCGCGGCGAACCCGGCCGCTCCCCGACGCGCGAGGACGAACAGGCCGACCAGGAACGCCGCCCACCACGCGATCTGCAGGGCGACCGCCAGGCCGACGTCGCCGCTCCGCGGGTCGGGACGGCAGGCCCACGCGAGCGGCCCGTACGGGAAGGCGACCTCCTCGCCGTGGACGAGGCCGTCCGCGTGCGCGAGGCTCAGCCCGAGCCAGTAGCAGGCGTCGACCCCCGCGTCGCGCACCGGGATCGGTGACGGCGGGACCCAGGCCGCGGCGAGGGCGACCAGCAGCGCCGCGGCGAACGTCCGCGTCACGCCGCCTCCCGCAGCCGGTCGAACAGACCGAGCAGGTCGAGCGCGGTGGCGAGGAGCACGAGCACCAGCAACCGCCGGATCCAGACGTCGGCCCGCGGGTGCGACACCGCGAACCGGCTGGCGATCCAGGCGCCGACGCACTGCCCGCCGGCCATCCAGAGGCCGACCGCCCAGTCGACCTGCCCCCGGCCGTGGAAGACCGCGAGCGCCGGCCCCGTGAACGCGAGGACGAGCAGGTTCTTCAGGCCGTTCGCCCGCACCAGGTCGTGACCGAGGTGGAGGACCAGGCCGAACAGGAGGAGGATGCCGACCCCCGCCTGGATGAAGCCGCCGAAGACGCCGATGCCGAGGAAGATCGCGAACGTCGCGGCCGGGTGCGGCCGCGCCCCGCCGTCCGGCCCCTCGCGGAGGAACCGCTGCGGCCGGAGCACGAGCACGCCGAGGAAGACGAGCATCAGCGCCGCGAGAGACCGCTCGAGCCAACGGTCGGGCAGCTCGGCCGCGATCGAGGCGCCGATCAGCGCGCCGAGGAGCGACGGCGCGAGCAGCCGCCCGGCCGCCCGGACGTCGACCTTCCCCCCCTTCGCGAACGTCAGCGTCGCGACCAGCGCCGCGAGGAGGATGCCGACCCGGTTCGTCCCGTTCGCCACGTGGGGGGGG
>JAUIEL010000368.1 GCA_030428825.1 bacterium | reverse complement strand
GGGGTGGACGAGCAGCTCGTAGCCGACCTTCTCGCCGGTGTATCCCGTGGTCGAGATCAGCGCGTCGATCCCGTCGACCGAGCCCTCGACGAACTCGAACCGCTTCCGCTCGCGGAGCGCGTCGATCAGCGCGGGGTTCGCGGCCGCCGCGGCGAGCACCTCGAGCGACCGCGGGCCCTGCAGCGCCACGTCGACGCGACGTTCGTCGCCGAGGGACGGATCGCGGAGATCGACGATCTCGGGCGGCCCCTCGGCGCGGATCCACGGGCGGCGCTCGTCGAGCCGGAACTCGCCGGACGCCGCGGCGCGGAGCCACGCGAGGTCCTTCTCGGCGTTCGCCGCGTTCACCACGACGACGAGTCGGTCGTGCGCGCGGCGGTAGACGAGGATGTCGTCGAGGCACTCCCCGTCGGGCGCGAGCAGGTACGAGTACTGGCACTCGCCGTCGCGGAGCCAGCCGACGTAGTTCGTGGTGACCGCGTCGAGGAACCGCTGGGCCGTGTCGCCGCGGACCTCCAGCACCCCCATGTGCGCCACGTCGAACAGCCCCGCCCCCGCGCGGACCGCCGCGTGCTCCTCGAGGATCGAACCGTAGCGGACCGGCATCTCCCAGCCGCCGAACGGGACGATCGCGGTCTTCCCGGCCCGCTCGAGGTGCCAGTCGAAGAGCGGCGTCCGGCGGAGCGGCAGCGGATCGGCCTCGAAGGTCCACGCCCGGCGCTCCGGCCCGTCCGGCGCCGGCAGGTGCGAGGCGCCGGCGAAGTAGACCTTCTCCCGGCCGAACAGGTCGGGGCGTGCCGCGAGGAGGTCCGACGCCTCGACGTCGCTCGCGACGGCGGGGATGTTCTCCGCCGCCCGCCAGCCGTGGACGTGCGCCTCGTCGCCGCCGTCCGCCGCGCCGCCGAGCGCCCGCACGACGTCGTCCTTCAACGCCGCCGGCGCGAGGAGCAAGTACCCGCCGTCCGCCTCCCGCACCGCCTGGACCTCGACCTCGCCGATCCGACCGATCGCGTGCCGCCCGACGTCGAGCGGCGACGGGAACGCGGCGTCGAACGCGCCCGCCGCGCCGCCGCCGAGCAGCGCCACCGCCTCGAGCCGGAGCTCCGGCGCCTCGCGCAGCGGCGTCCCCTCGTTGATCGAGCGGATCGCGAACTCGCCGACCCGCCCCGCGTGCGGCTCCGCCTCGCCGAGGTCCGACACCATGACCGGCCCCTCGAGCTTCCGGAAGACGTCCTCGTCGTCGAACAGGACGTACCCGTCCGAGAGGGCCCGGAACCAGCGACGCACCCGGGCGTGCTCGGCCCGGTGCGTGATCACCCGGTAGCGGCGCCAACCGGGGAGCCGCTCGTCCATCCGCAGCACGAGGACGTCGCCGATCCGCCGCCCGTCCCGGTCGAGGAGGAAGGTCCGCGTCGCGTCGCCGGGCCGGAGCGTCGACACGTCCGCGGTCCCGACCGACTGCATGAAGTAGTGGGCGCGCTCGGACTCGACCTCCAGCACGCCGAGCCCGGGGTCGCCGACGACGACCGCGCCGTCCGCGGGCGGCGTGGCGGGCTCGGGCGGCGCCGCGGGGGCGGCCGCGTCGACGTCGAAGTGCGGGTAGCCGGACGTCGGCGCGGTCGCGGGACCGAGCCGGCGCTCGACCAGCTCGTCGACGCCCCGCCGGACGCCGTCGAAGACGTCGAGGTCGATCTTCCCCCGGCCGACGGTCGTCGCCCCCTCGATGTAGTGGAACGGGTGGGACTCGGTCAGGACGGTCGAGATCAGCTCGGCGAGCCGGTCCATGTCGCGCGCGTCGTACCCGAGCTGCGACACCCAGACCGTACCGAGGCGGACCGCCGACGGATGCACCGCGCTCCGGTCGCCGCGGACGGTGTTCTTGTTGACGACGATCCCCGCGAGGTCGAGCAGCCGCCCCGCGATCTCGCCGGTCAGCGGCCGCCCGGTCCTCGTCTCGATCGAACGGAGGTCGACGAGGCAGAGGTGGGACTCGGTGCCGCCGTACGCGATGCGGACGCCGCGCTTCTCGATCCCCGCCGCGAGCGCCTTCGAGTTCTCGACGACGTTCGCCATCAGCGCGCGGAACGTCTCCGTCCCCGCGAGGTGGAACGCGACCGCCTTCGCCGCGATGTTCCCGACGTGCGGCCCGCCCTGCTCGCCCGGGAAGACGGCGGTGTCGACCTTCTTCGCCAGCGCGCGGTCGCGGGTCAGGATCACCGCGCCGCGCGCCCCGCAGAGCGACTTGTGGGTCGTGAACGACACGACGTCCGCGACGTCGATCGGGTTCGGGTACTGCCTCCCCGCGATCAGCCCGGCGTAGTGCGCGACGTCCGCGAACAGGAACGCGCCGACCTCGTCGGCGATCGCGCGCATCCGGCCCCAGTCGATGTGGAACGGGTACGCCGACGCGCCTCCGATCAGCATCTTCGGGCGGTGCTCCCGGCAGAGCTTCTCCATCTGTTCGTAGTCGATCCGCCCGGTCTTCGGGCTGACGCCGTAATGGTGGACCGAGTACGCCTTCCCCGACCGGTTCGCCGGCGAGCCGTGCGTGAGGTGGCCGCCCTCGACCAGCGACATCCCGACCACCGACGCCCCCAGCGGAACGAGCGCCTGGTAGACGGCGTTGTTGGCGGCGGCGCCGGAGAGCGGCTGGACGTTCGCGAAGATCGCGTCGGCGGGCGTCCGGTCCGTGGCGAAGAGCGCCTTGATCCGCTTCTGGGCGATCGACTCGACGAAGTCGGCGTACTCGCAGCCGCGGTAGTAGCGGAGGTCGGAGTAGCGACGGAAGTAGGCGAGGTGCGTGACGAGGTCGGCCCACTGCCGGTTCTCCGCCTCGGTCAGGCGCCACGACGGATACCCCTCGGCGTAGAGGTTGTTGAAGCTCGAGCCGAGGATCTCGCGCACCGGCTCGGGGCAGACCGACTCCGACGCGATGAGGATCAGCTTCCGGCGCTGGCGCTCCTCCTCGACCTCGGCCAGCCGGTGGATCGTCGGGTCGGCGGCGGCGGCGGGCGTCCGGAACAGGAAGTCGCCGGGGGCGCCGGCCGTCGCGGGGGCGGCGGCCTTGGTAAGGGTCTCGATCTTGCTCACGGCGACTCTCCTCACGAGGCGGAGACGGCATTCTGGCCGATGCCCGGCGGGGCGTCGAGGGGACGGAGACGACGGGAACCGATTGATTCGCGGGGGGCGGGTCGGTTCGCTCGGCGGGGTGGAATCCGCGATCGGTGTCTTCCTGATCGGCGTCGTGCTGGCCTCGACGGTGCTCGTCCGCCGGCGGCTCCGGCGTTCGCTCGTCCCGCCGATCGCCGGATACCTCCTGATCGGCGTCCTGGTCGCCGCGATCGCCGAGCCGCTGGGCGCCCTGACCGACGACGCGCGCGCGGGGTTCGAGCTCCTGGCGGACGTCGGCATCGTCGTCCTCCTGTTCCGGGTCGGCGTGGAGAGCGACCCGTCCGGACTGCGGGCCCAGCTCGGGCGGGCGCTGCCGATCTGGGCCGGGAACGTCGCGCTGAGCGCGGTCCTCGCGTACGCCGCGACCCGCTACGTCCTCGACCTCGCGCTGGTCCCGAGCCTGTTCGCGGCGGTCGCGTGCTCCGCCACGAGCGTCGGCGTCGCGATCGGGGTCTGGCGCGAGCGCGGCGCGGCCCGGTCGGACGACGGGCTCCTGCTGCTCGACGTCGCCGAGCTCGACGACCTCTCCTCGGTCGCGCTCGTCGCGATGCTGATCGCGCTCGTGCCGGCGCTGCTCGGGGACGGGGAGTCGGCGCCGGCGCTGCTCCGCGCGCTCGGCACGTTCGCGGTCTCCGCCCTCGTGTTCGGGGCGGCGTGCGTCGTCTTCTCGAAGACGGTCGAGCCGGTCCTCGCGCGGACCCTCCGCCGACGCGGGAGCCGCGCGGACGCGGTCCTGCTGATCGCGGCCGGGGCGCTCCTCGTCGCCTCGGGGGCGGCGGCGCTCCAGTTCTCCCTCGCCGTCGGGGCGTTCTTCGCCGGCCTCGCGTACAGCCGCGACCCGGAGGCGGTCCGGCTCGACGCCGCGCTCGACCTGATCGACCGGCTGTTCGTGCCGTTCTTCTTCGTCGGCGTCGGCCTGCACGTCCGGGTCGACGCGCTCGCCTCGGCGCCGGCGGTCGGGCTCGTCCTGCTCGTCGCCGCCGTCCTGGGGAAGCTGCTCGGCGGCGGGCTGCCGGCGCTCTCCCAGACCTCGCCCCGGGGGGCGTGGCTGATCGCGGGGAGCCTCGTCCCGCGGGCGGAGATCGCGATGATCGTGATGGAGGAGGGGCGACGGCTCGGCCCGGCGGTCGTGCCGCCGGAGCTGTACGCCGGGATGGCGGTCGTCGTGCTCGGGACGTGCGTCCTCGCGCCGCTGGCGGTCGGGCCGTTCCTGCGCCGGCCGCCGCGACGGCCGAAGCCGGGAGGGGCGGCGCCCGAGCGCGGCTGAGGGCCCGACACGACCGGGGGGCTCATCGACGGCCGAACCGAGAATCCCCGACCGCGACGGCCGACCGTTCCGTTCGAGAGGTACGGAGGAGCCCTCGCCATGCCTCGAACCCTCGCGTCCGCGCTCTTCGTCGTCGCCCTCGCCGCCCCCTCGGCGTCCGCCGGGAACGGCTCGAACTACGTCCACCTCACGAACGGGATCGACTACTTCTTCGGGAAGACGCCGCCGGCCGGGAAGTTCACGGGGATCTGGCGCTGCTTCCCGGCGGACATGCTCCACGCGCCGACGATCTCCCTGACCGGTCCGCAGGCCGGTACGTACGCGACCAAGGTCTGCGCGGTCCACTTCTGCGTCACCGGCTCCGCCTGGTCGACCCTCGCCTTCCCGACGATCGCCCTCTCGAGCTCGACCGGGAAGTGCCGGTTCCTGACGAGCGCCGGCGGGACGAACTTCGGCGTCTTCTCGGTGGCGGGGTTCGGGTCGATCGTCGCCGGACCGCTTTCGGGGAACGCGGGGCCGGCTCCGGTGAACCTGCTCGGCGGCGTGGCGGGAGCCACGATCTTCAACCCGTCGTCGGCGGTCTTCGCCTTCATCGCGGTCAACTTCCTCCTGATCTCCGGTCAGACCATCGACGTCCCGACCGGGGAGAGCCTCGTCCTGTGGGTCCAGGACGACCCGAACCAGTTCGGACCGGGGACGATGCAGTACTGGACCGGCTCGTTCGACGAGCGGAACCTCTGCTCGGGGTACTCGTTCCTCCTGTCGGGGACCGGCGCCGCGCTGGCGTATCAGGCGCCGTTCGAGTGGGCGCTCGGGTTCGGGACGCGGGACGCGACCCTGAGCGCGGCGATCACGTCGCTGGGGCCCGGCCCGTCGAGCCTGAACGCCCACGACGTCCTCCAGGGCTTCTCGCCCGGATTCGACGCCGGATCGGGGACGCGGACGATCTCGATCACCGGGACGGGCGGGACCGGCCTCGGGTCGGCCTCGATCGGGTCGGAGTTCCTCGCGTTCAACGTCTACGACGAGCGCGGTCCCTCGAACCGGCTCGCCGTCGCGAACCTCGCCGGCTTCGACCCGACGGCGACGGCGACCGGGACGTGCTCGAACCGGAGCGCGACCTTCCAGCGGCTCCCGACCGGGGGGCCCGGCGGCCCGGTGCTCGACTTCGGGATCCCCACGTTCCCCCGCTCGGTCGGCAAGTTCGACGCGGTCGCGGTCACCCTCCTCTGGAACCTGCTCTGGATCTACTCGACGAATCACGCGACGATCCCGGGCGGGAACAACCTCCCGTACTTCCCCACCCCGGCGCAGAACGGCGGCTCGAACGCGGGCGGGAACGTCGGCGGGTTCCCGCTCCCGCTCCCGCCCCACCCGTCCCTGCCGGGCATGGAGCTCTTCTTCTGGAACCTCAACGTCGACCCGACGAACACGTTCCTCGAGCCGACGGCCGACGGCGGGCACAAGCTGACGAACGGCTACCCGGTCCTCCTCTTCCCGTGAGGCGGGGAGGACCGGGGCCGAGGGGGATGCGGCCGAGGGCGGGGCGCGCCCGCGAGGCGGCGCGCCCCGGGGACGGGCTCACTTGAAGAAGACGAGCCCGCCGAAGTTGTCCGCCGCGTAGAGCCGGCCGTTCGAGAGCGCGACCGCCGAGCACTCGCCGATCGTCGGGAGCACGTCGAGCAGGACCGGCGCGGTCGGCACCGTCCAGTCGAGCGCGACGACGCCCGCGACGCCGTACGCGACGTACAGCTTCAGCTCGCCGCCGACGTCGGTGTGCGCCATGTTCAGCGCCCCGCCGCCCCAGTCCGCGTACTCCTCGACCTCGCGCAGCCGGAACTCGGCGACCGCGACGGGTCGGTGGTCGTACTGGACGACGCCGTTCTGGACCTTCCAGACCTTCGTCGGGTCGACGCCGTCCGGGAGCGGCAGCGTGAGGTCTTCGAGCTCGTAGCAGAGGACGCCGAATCCGTCGTACGTGAAGTACGCGTGCGCGCCCCTCACGAGGACGTCGACGCAGCGGCCGTCCGCCTTCCCGACCTTCCGATCCTCGTACTTGATCGGCTCGAACACCTTGACGAGCGTCGGGGCGGACGGGTCGTTCACGTCGACGACGCCGACGCCGTACGGGCCGGCGGCCAGGAACGCGAACTTCCCGCCGCGCGGGCTCGTCCAGAGCGCGATGCCGGTCGACCGTCCGAGGAGCGGCTTCTCCTTCGTCGCGCCGCCGAGGTTCGACACGAAGAACCCGCTCTCCAGATCGGTCGGGTCCTTGGTCAGGTCGTAGATCGTCAGGCCGTTGCCGCCGTCGGCGACGAACGCGAGGTCGCCGTCGAGCGCCACGTCGTACGCGTGATCCTGCTTCGGCGTCGCCTTGATCTTTCCGTACGCGCCGTTGTGCTCGAAGATGTCCGTCGGCTGCGGCCGGAGCAGCAGCGGGTCCCTTCGCGACGCGAGACCCGCCTCGACGTCGGCGACCGGGACGCGCCGGAGGCCGACGCCCTGGCAGAGCGTCAACGCCGAGTCGGTGATCGGATCGAACACCACGCCGTACGCGTGCGTCGCCGGGTAGACGGTCGTGCCGTCCACGTCGACGGGGTACTCGTCCTGGACCGTGTTGCCGACGACGTGGAGGTCGTCGACGGGGAAGCCGCGGTCGTCGACCAGCTTCCACGCCGTCACCCCGTGCGGCCCGTCGGCCAGGTAGAGGACCTCGTCCGA
>JAUIEL010000367.1 GCA_030428825.1 bacterium | reverse complement strand
CGAGGGGCCGTTCTGCGACCACACCGGCTTCTACTCCCTCCCCGACCGCTACCCGCTGGTCGAGGTGACGGCGATCACGCACCGCCGGAACGCGGTCTACCCGACCACGATCGTCGGGCTCCCGCCGCAGGAGGACTACGCGCTCGGGAAGGCGACCGAGCGGATGTTCGGTCCGCCGCTGAAGCTCCTGATCCCCGACCTCGCCGACTACCACCTGCCGCGGTACGGCTGCTTCCACAACGCGGCGTTCGTGACGATCGAGAAGGAGTACCCGCTGCAGGCGCGGCGCGTGATGTCGTCGGTCTGGGGGGCGGGGCAGATGGCGTGGACGAAGACGATCGTCGTCGTCGATCACGACGTCGACGTCCACGACGAGCGGGCGGTCCTCCGCGCGCTGTTCGAGCGCTGTCGGTTCGACCGCGACCTCGTCCTGATCGAGGGGCCGCTCGACATCCTCGACCACGCGGCGTCGCGCCTCGGCGCGGGCGGGAAGCTCGGCTTCGACGCGACCCGGAAGATCGCCGGGGAGGAGGTCGACGGCGTCCCGTTCGACCGGACGCCGACGACGCGGCCGCCGACGCCGGCCGACGTCGAGGCGCTCGCGTCCCGCCTCGTCGGCACCGCGGGCGTCGCGGCGGTCGATCTCCCCGCCGACGGCCTCGGCCGGCTCGCGGTCGTGGCGATCGAGAAGGCCGCCCCCGGCGACGGCGTCCGCGCGGTCGAGGCGACGTGGGCCGCGGCGGCCGACCTCCCGCTCGACATGGTGATCGTGATCGACCGCCCGGCCGACGTCGCCGACCTCGAACGCGTCCTCTTCCTCCTCTGCGCGAACGTCGATCCGGGGCGCGATCTGCTGCGCGACGGCGGGCGCGTCGGGTTCGACGCGACGTCGAAGACGAAGGACGAGGCGCGGAACGGCCGCGCGGTTCGAGCGTGGCCGCCGCTGCTGGAGATGGACGAGGCGACGAAGGCGAAGGTGGAGTCGCGCTGGTCGGAGTATTAGCCGCTGCGCGCGGGGCGAGGAACGCGTTCGGGAACGTCTTCGCGTCGTCCTCCGCGCCAGCGGCCTCTCCCCTGCTCTCGTTGCTCTCCCCTGCTCTCCCCTGCTTCCCCCTCACCCCTTCCGCACCTCGTACCCCTTCCCCTCCAGCCAACGGACGACCGTGTCCCGGTGCTCCCCCTGGATCTCGATCGCGCCGTCCCGGACGGTTCCGCCGGCGCCGCACGCGCGCTTCAGCTCCTTCCCGAGGGTCCGGAGCGCGTCCGCCTCGAGCGGGAGGCCGGTGACCACGGTGACGCCGGCCCCCTTCCGTCCCTTCGTCTGGCGGGAGACCCGGACGACGCCGCCGCCGGCGGGGGGGCCGGCCTCGGGGCGGCAGGCGCAGTCGGCCACGGGTCGTTCGCAGCGCGGGCACATGCGGCCGTGCTCGGTGGAGTAGGTGATTCCGCCCAACGCGCTGCTCCGGGGTCCGGTTGCCGGGTCGGCGGAGAGCCTACCGGCTCTCCATCGGAGGCGGCGGGAGGCGTGACCTCGAATCGCCCGTCTCCGCCGGGGCCGGCGCCGATCCGCTCCGCTCGCGCCGACCCTTCGTGCGATTCCGTCCCACTCTTCTCTCAGGTCGGGGGGGGGCATGCGCCGACGAGACCAGTCCGGATTCAGGATTCGACGGCGGGTCTCCCGACGGGGTCCCGGCCGACGAGGAGCAGCCGACGATGACGCGCACCCCCGGGCTCGAACGATGGTGGCCGACGACCCAGGCGCTCGACCTCGTGAAGGCGTCGGTCGAGGACGTGGCCGGGGCGCTCCGGCGGGAGATCGAGCGGAGCGTGTCGGGCGAGCCGATCGAGGAGTCCTGGACCGCGTTCGCCTCGATCGATGAGGCGCTGACGAGCGTGGAGCGGTACACGAACGTCCCGACCGCGGTGCTGGCGTTCGCGACCGAGTCCCCGTGGACGATCCTCTGGAGCAACGGCTTCCACTGCACCGGGTTCGACAGCGTGGCGTCGGGGCTGACGCGGACGCACGGGTTCGAGACGCTCCACTTCTGCGTGCACGACGAGGCGACCACGACGCCGCCGGGGGGCGGGTTCACCTGGCGGGCCCGGAAGGGGGCCGAGGTGGTCGAGCGTTCGGTCCACTCCTGGTGCACCGGGGGGTACTGGGCGATCGTCGAGGCGGGGCCGCCGCTCGCGGAGGAGGACCTCGGCGGGTACCTCTCGCCGGAGATGAGCGAGCGGCTCGACGAGCGGACGATGAAGGAGTTCCTCGCCCGCAAGGGGATCGAGCCGTGGAACGAGGCGTTCTACCGGCTGGCGCCGGACCGCACGTTCCGCCTCGAGCGGACGAGCCCGCCCGAGACGGTCGAGGTGCGCGCGCCGGAGCGGGTCGTCGCCGGGCTCGAGGCGCGCGTCCCGGTCGCGGACCCTCAGAGGTAGCTCCAGACCGGGCTCGTGCCGCGCCGCTTCACGCCGTCGTACCAACGGCAGAGCGGGAACAGGATCAGGACGATCGCGCCCCAGGCGACGTAGACCGGCACCAGCTCGACCGGCCCGTCCGGGGGCGCCTGCAGCACGCCGCCGACCCATCGGTCCGCCCCGGTCGTCCACCGGAGCCACGCCGCCCCGGCGAGGTTCGCGAGCGCGATGTGCAGGACGTAGTAGAAGAGCGGAACGCGTCCGAACGTCGTGAGGAACCGCGCCGCGGGACCGCGGCGGCGATCGGCGAGCCCGAGGAAGAGGAGCGCCGGCCCGAGCGTCATCAGCAGGAACTGAAGCGACGGCGGATACTTCGTGGTGTTCAGGAACGCGATCGCCGTCGCCGTCGCGCCGTCGCCGGACTCGAACGGCCGAGGGTCGCCGTACCCCGACGCGAACCGCAGCAGGACGAAGCCGATCGTCAGCGCCGCGCCGAGTCGCAGGCAGGCCCGCGCGCGTTCGGACGGCGGGCGCGTCAGGACCGGCCCGAAACACCACCCGAGCGCCAGGACGAACACCCACGGGACGAGCGGGTAGACCGACATCCACGTCGCGCCGAATCCGAACAGCAGCTTGAACGGGACGTGGAGCAGCGCGTACGCCGCCTCGGCGCTCGGCACGGCGAGGCCGTCCGCCGACCCGAGGAGCGCCGCTTCGATCGCCAGCCCGTCGAGGAGGTTGTGGCCGGCGACCGCGGCGATGCCGAGCGCCGCGACGAGGCCCCGCGGGAGCCGCACGAGCCCGGAGAGGACGACCATCGCGACGCCGATCGCCCAGATCACCTGCAGGATGACGAACCGGAACGGGACCATGAAGGTCCAGGCGAAGCCGACGACCGTCCACTCGAGCACGATCAGCCAGAGGCCGCGCGTGAGGAGGAACCGGGAGAGCTCCGCCGTGGAGCGTTTCGCCCCGTAGAGGAAGGCGGAGATCCCGGCCAGGAAGACGAAGACCGGCGCGCAGAAGTGCGTGACCCAGCGCGTCAGGAAGAGCGGGAGGCCCGGGTCGGCCATGAACTCCGGCGCCTCCGACGGGGCGACGAAGTCCCGGACGTGGTCGAGGGCCATCAGCACCATGACCACGCCCCGCAGGAGGTCGACGCTCGAGAGGCGGGACGTCTTCGTCGCGTTCACACCGACCGATAGGCGTCCGGGGCGACGTCTCGGACGGCCGATCGCTCGTCCGAGGCGAGGCCGACCCCGGTCTCAGCCCGCGATCACCTGGACCGAGCGGCCGACGTCGTCGAGGATGCCGCGCAGCTCGTCGTAGTCGCGCGCCTTCATGCGGATCCACGCGTTCGCCATGTACCCCGCCTCGACCGGCTGGGTCCGCGACCCGGCGGGGGGGAGGTGGTGGTCGATCAGGTGGGCGCCGTACCGATGGAGCACCTGGTCGAGCCCGTGGTACCCCTGGATCCGCCCGTCCGCGGTCGGGCGGAGGTTGATCAGGCCGGCCGCGAAGCCGCGGCTCGGGCGCTGCCGGGTGCAGCCGTGCACCAGGAGGTGCGCCCACTCCGCGTAGACGTCCATCTCGTTCGAGTGGCAGTAGAGGTCCCACGCGCCGACGCCGGGCGGGCGGCAGCCGATCTCCGAGAACTTCAGCCCCTTCGGGCCGAAGAACCACTCCATGTGCGTGGCGGACGTCCCGATCCCGAGCGCCTGGATCACGCGCTTCCCCATCGCCTTCACCTCGTCGTACGCCTCGGCGGCGTCGACGCGGTTGGTGGCGATGAACTGCGGGGAGATCCAGCGGGTCCGCATCGCCTCGAGCACGCCGGGGTAGTAGTGCGTCACGAACTCGTGCGCGACCTGCCCGTTCACGGTGAGCGTGTCGTAGAACCCCTCGTGCCCCTCGATGAACTCCTCGGCCGCGATCGACGCGCCGCGTCCGACGTGGAGTTCGTCCATCGCCGCCTCGAGCTGGGCGTCGTCGTCGCAGCGGGTCGCGCCCGCCGCGCCGGCCCCGTCGCGCGGCTTCAGGATGATCGGGTAGCCGACGCGGCGCGCGAAGTCGCGCACCTCGTCCGGGGAGTCGGTCCCCGTCGACTGGGCGCACGGGACGCCGGCCTCGCGGAGCGCCTCCTTCATCGCCGGCTTGTCGCGGCAGAGGAACGCCGTCCGCTCGGTCGTCCCGGGGATGCCGCACTGCTCGCGGACGCGAGCGGTCGGGAGGATGTGCGCCTCGACCGTCGCCTCGAGGCGGTCGACCCACCCCTTCGACTGGACGTGCCGGACCGCGTCGAGCATCGACGGCTCGTGCACCACCGAGCGGACCTGGACGTAGTCGTCGAGCCATCCCTTCAGCTCGGAGTCGAGCGCGTCGGCCGGCGCCTCGCCGATCCCGGTCACGCGGGCGCCGACCGTCTTCAGGGCGCGGGGGAACTCGCGCTGGTTGCGCGGGAAGGCGGGCTCGACGAAGATCACGTGCATCGGGGGGCTCCTCCGGGGCCGGGCGAGGGATCGTAGCGGATTGCTTCGAGACGCGGCACGGCGCTCCGATTCGGTGCGGGGGGCGTCGCGATTCGCGGCGGTCGCCGTCGCGCGACTTCGACCGCGGAACGCGTCGGCACGCCGGATCGAGCCCGTCCACGGTCTCCGGGCGACCCGGGGCCGTTCCGGCACGCCGGTTGATGGGGGAGTCGCGGCCGTCGATCACCCAGCTCGGCGGCCGTGCCGGCCACGGACGTCGCGACCGCTGCGGCTTCTCCGACGCTCTCCCGACCAGTGATCGGGGAAGCTCCGAACGACGACGGATCGGAGGGCGCGCGGAACCGGCGTCGCGTGGCCGGCCCTCTTTCTCCTCGGGCGCCGCTCGGGGCGGAGGTTCAGCCGTTCCGGCCCTCGGGCCGGACGCGTCCGTTGAACTGGAGCACCTTCGCCGGCTCGTCCGCGTGGTCGGCCCGGACCGTCAGCGTCCCCTTGAAGAACCGCGCGGTGAGGTTCGCCTTCGCGGTGACCAGGATGCGATACCGCACGCCCGGCTCGACCTCGCGCAGCTCGACCTCGATCCCGTCCTTCCAGCGCTCGTCGACGTCGACGTCGAGGCCGAGGACGGAGTACGGGACGGACGGGTCGGTGTTCACGACCTCGACCGCGCGCGTGGTCCGCTCGCCGCGGGGGAGCCACCCGAACGCGAGGGTCGAGTCGTTGGTCGGGTTCCCCGTGTCGAAGCGGACGGCCGATCGCACGAACGCGCTGACCGGCACGTTCACCCGCCGGAGGGTCGGGTGATCGGTCAGGAGGGAGACCATGCGGGAGTGCGCCCCGAGCGCCGCGTCCTTCCGGACCTCGACGTGGAGACGGTACCGGCGCTCCGGGACCGCGTCGGTCGGTTCGAGCTCGTCGACGGCGGCCTCGAACGCGTCGCCGGCGTTCTCGACCGACGTGACGCGGAGGTCGAGGCCGTCCGCCACCTTCACCAGGACGTCCTTGGCGGCGGGGACGCCGCGGAGGAGCTCGCCGAACCGGACCTGGCGCGGATGGACCTCGAGCGCGAGCTTCACCATCACGCGGAGCACGAGCGTCGTCCGCCGGCGGTCGGGGTCGTTCGTGCCGACGAGGATCTTCTTGGTGTGCCCCTGCGGCAGCGGCGGCTGGCCGGTCGCGTCGTACACGACCTCGAGGTCGGCCCCCTCGCCCGGCGCGAGGACGAAGATCGGGGTCCCGCCGATGAGGGCGCTCTTGTCGAGGCCGACCTCCCGCCGCTCCTCCCCGACGAAGATCCGCGCCGCCACGCAGCCGCAGGTCGGCTTGATCTGGTCGACGACGAGCGGAGCGCCGCCGTGGTTCTCGAAGCGGAAGGTCCGCGCGGTCGCCTCGCCCTGGAACAGCGTCCCGAAGTCGATCTCCGTCGCCTCGACGTGGAGGCGCGGCGGCTTCGGGTCCTCGGCCGGCGTGGCGAGGACGCCGAGGAGCAGGGCGGAGAGCAGGTTCATGCGGCGGTCGCTCCGGAGGGCTGGTTGCAGAGGGGGCCTTCGGCTCAGGGATGGACGCCGGTGAAGGCGCCGCCGGCGACCGGCACGCAGTCCGACGTCATCGGCCAGGTGACGGACTGGCCGGGGCCCATGGTCAGCGCGTGGTCGAGCACCGTCGTCCCGAGCCGCCCCTGGGAGACCGACACGGTGACGCAGCGGCTGGCGAGCGCGGCGAGGTCGCTCGGCAGCGACTCGGCGGCGCAGGTCCGGACCTGCACCGTGAACTCGCAGTCGTCGCACGACAGGTCGCCG
Organism: bacterium; assembly: GCA_030428825.1. Taxonomy (GTDB): domain Bacteria; phylum Planctomycetota; class B15-G4; order B15-G4; family JADJEK01; genus JAUIEL01. Next base: position 460 of record JAUIEL010000367.1, on the reverse strand, counting down.
ATCGGCGTCTCGACCACCGAGCGACCGTCCCGGATCAGGAACGTCGACGTTCCGTCCTCGATGCGAGCGGTCCCCGGACCGACGAGCGACACGATCGCGTCGTACCGGGCCGCGACGGCGAGGGTGCCGGGCGACTCGGCGGGGGCGACCGCGACGGCGGCGCCCGGCGCGCGGTCGACGGGCGTCCGGAGGAGCCAAGAGGCGACGCCGACGAGGAGGAACGCCGCCGCGATCGAGACCGGCTCGAGGCGGAGGCGTCGCGACCGCGACTCGGGGGCCGCCGACGGGCCGCCGAGCGTCGTGAACGCCGCGGCGACGGCGCGGCCGGCCTCGTGGTAGTCGTCCCGCGCGCGGCGGCAGCGCTCGCACGTCGCGAGGTGCGCCTCCAGCTCGGGGGGCGCGTACGGGTCGGCGGCCAGCTCGGCGAGCCGGGCGTCGAACTCCGGGCAACCGTCCCGGT
>JAUIEL010000366.1 GCA_030428825.1 bacterium | reverse complement strand
CGCCCAGCGACCGGCGGGTCGCCGGCGCGAGACCACCATCGGCCGAGCGACGCAGCCCTGACGCCGGCCGGCGATCGTCGGGCGGTTCCGGAACGTGCCGGAGCTCGTGACGTTCGGCCCGAACCGCGCGGTCTTCTGCCGCTCGCGCATCGACCGGCTGACCCTCGCCGTGGTCGAACCGGCGCCGTTCACGCTCGCCCTGAAGCCCCCCGGGACCGAGCTCCTGCGCGGCGGACGGATCGAGCTCGAGGTCGCGGTCGAGCGGGCGGAGGGGTTCGACGGGCCGGTCACGGTGCGGCGGCTCTGGCTCCCCTCGGGGACGAGCTCGCCGACGACGGTCCGGGTCGAGCCGGGGAAGACGAGCGCGCGCCTCCGCGTCGACGCGAAGACGGACGCCCGGCTCGGGTCGTACGAGATCGCGCTCCTCGGCGAGGCGGACCGCGGGGGGACGACGTTCCAGGCGACGTCGCACGTCCCGCTCACCGTCGCCGAGCCGCACCTGACCGGCGCCGTCTCGATGGCCGCCGTCGGGCGCGGCGGCCGCGGCGAGGTCGTCGCGACGTTCGCGCCCGGGCGGCCGTTCGAGGGGACGGCGCGCGCGCGGCTCCTGAACCTCCCGGCCGGCGTGACGGCGTCCGCGCTCGACGTCGACGCCGAAACGACCCGCGTCGCGTTCCCGATCGAGGCGTCCGGGAAGGCGCGCCTCGGCCTCGCCCGGAACCTGTTCGTCGAGCTGACCGTCGAGACCGCCGGCGGACCGGTCTCGTGGCGGACGGCGCACGGCGGACAGCTTCGCGTCGACCGGACCGCGGCCACCGCCGCCGCGCCGGCGGACGACGAGGCCGGACCGTCGAAGAGCCGGCTGGAGCTCCTGCGCGACGCCGCTCGGCGGCGCGCCGAGGAACGCCGCGCCGCCGTGGCCGGGGACCCCGCCGCCGGCGGGGGCGGCCGCGCGGACGGACGCGGCGCGGGAGGGTCGCGGTGAGGTCCGCCCGCTCCCTCGCGGCCGCGCTCCTCGTCGCGGCGGCGATCGCTCCCGCCGCCACGGCGGGCGTGCGCGCGCTCCGGCTCGACCCGCCGCGGATCGAGCTCTCCTCCGCCGACGACCGGCAGACGGTCGTGGTCCAGGCGACGCTCGACGACGGCCGGACGCTCGACGTCACCGACCGGGCGCGCCTCCGCCTGGACGACCCGCGCCGCGCCGCGCTGGTCGACCGGACGCTCACGCCGCTGCTCGACGGACGGACCTCCCTCACCGCCTCGTACGGCGGACGAACCGCGACCGTCTCCGTCACCGTCACCTCCGCCGCCGCCCTCCGCGACGTCCGCTTCCGGAGCGACGTCCTCCCCGCGCTCACCGCGTCGGGGTGCAACACCGGTACCTGCCACGGCTCCGCGCGCGGGCAGGACGGGTTCGGGCTGTCGCTGTTCGGGTTCGACCCCGAGGGAGACCGGCGGCGGATCGCCCTCGAGCGGGGGAGCCGGCGCGTCCACCCCGCCGCTCCGGACGAGAGCCTCCTCCTGAAGAAGGCGCTCGGCGCGGTCCCCCACACCGGGGGACGCCTCCTCGACGAACGGTCCCCGCGCTATCGGACGATCCGCCGGTGGATCGCGGAGGGGGCGCGCCCCGACCCGGTCGACGTGGCGGTGACGACCGCGCTCGACCTCCACCCGCCGGGCGCGGTGCTCGACGCCGAGGGAGGCCGTCAGCGGTTCGTGCTGGTCGCGCACCTCTCCGACGGATCGACCCGCGACGTGACGCGCGACGCGGTCTGGTTCAGCCGCGACCCGGCCTGCGCCCCGGTGTCGGCCGACGGCGTCGTGCGGGCGGTCCGGCGCGGCGAGTCGCACGTCACCGCGCGGTACGCGACCTTCACCGTCGGCGTGCCGGTCCTCGTCGTCCCGACGGCCGCCGACCGACCGGCGCCCGACGCGACGCCGGAGCGGGCGATCGACCCGCTCGACGCCCTCGTCCTGGAGAAGCTCGCCCGGCTCCGCGTCCGGCCGGCGCCCCGCTGCGACGACGAGACGTTCGTCCGCCGCGTCCACCTCGACCTGATCGGGCTCCCGCCGACCGTCGAGGAGCGCGCGGCGTTCCTCGCGGACCCGCGGGACGACCGGCGCGCGCGGCTCGTCGACCGCCTGCTCGAGCGGGAGGAGTTCGTCGATCTCTGGGTGATGGAGTGGTCGGACATGCTCGGGATCCGCTCCGACCCGCGGAGGAACCTGAGCCCGAAGGCGATGCTCCGGTACGGGGAGTGGCTGGAGGAGCGCCTGCGCGCCGACACGCCGATCGATGTCCTCGTGCGCGAGCTGTTGACCGCGGACGGGAGCACGCTCGCCGACCCGCCCGCCAACTTCTACCACGTCGAGCCGGACCCGCTGAAGCTGGCGGAGAACGTCGCGCAGTCGTTCCTCGGCATGCGCCTCCAGTGCGCGCAATGCCACAACCACCCGTTCGACCGCTGGACGATGGACGACTACTACGGCTTCGCCGCGTTCTTCGCCCAGGTCGGCCGGAAGAGCGGCGCGGAGCCGCGCGAGACGATCGTCTTCGACCGCGGGACCGGCGACGTGAAGCACCCGGTCGGCGGCGCCGCGGTCCACCCCCGGTTCCTCGGCGGCGCGGCGGCGGACGTCGCGGGGAAGGACCGGCGGCGCGTCCTCGCCGAGTGGCTCACCGACGGGGAGAACCCGTACTTCGCGCGGAGCTTCGTCAATCGGGTCTGGGCGCGGTTCCTCGGGGTCGGCGTCGTCGAGCCGGTCGACGACTTCCGCGTCAGCAACCCGCCCTCGAACGAACCGCTCCTCGACGCGCTCGCCGCCAGCTTCGTCACGTCGGGGTACGACCTCCGGGCGCTCGTCCGGAGGATCTGCCTGACCGACGCGTACCAGCGGTCGACGGACGCCGACGAGACGAACGCCCTCGACCGGCGGAACTTCGCTCGACGGCACCCCCGCCGCCTCCGCGCCGAGGTGCTCCTCGACACGATCTGCCGGGTCACGGAGACGACGCCGAAGTTCGCCGGTCTTCCCGAGGGGCTCCGCGCGGTCGAGCTCCAGGACGGCGCCGACACGAACGAGTTCCTGCTGACGTTCGGCCGCCCGGTCCGGACGACGGTCTGCGCCTGCGACGTCGTGATGGAGCCGAACCTCTCGCAGGCGCTCCTCCTGCTGAACGGGACCGACGTCGGCGCGCGCATCGCGGAGGGAGACCTGCCGCGGCGCATGCTCGCCGAGGGACGTTCGCCGGAGGAGGCGCTCGAGGAGCTGTACCTCCGATGCCTCGGACGGCTCCCGGACGACGCGGAGCGGGCGGCGCTGCTCGCCACGGTCCGGGACGCGCAGCCGGAGCACGAGGCGCACCTCGCGCTCGAGGACGTCTTCTGGGCGCTCCTCAACTCGAAGGAGTTCCTCTTCAATCACTGACCCCGAACGCCCGTCCGCCCGAGGCTCGTCGGCCGGCCGCGCGCCCCCGAGTGGAGATCGCCCCGCGTGAACTTCGACCTCTCGAACCTGGCGGAGCTGTTCGGACGGGAGCACGACCCCGGCTCGATCCACCGCGAACTGAAGTACAAGGCGTACGGGACCAGCGCCGGCGCGGTCGGCGCCGTCCTGGTCTGCTGCTCCGACGAGGCGCTGAACGAGACGTCCGACGGGTTCGTCCGCGGGTTCACCAGCGAGATGCTCCCGTCGCTGAAGCGCGGCCTCCGCGCTCCGTTCCGGAACATCACGCCGGGCGGCGTCTACACCTGGGGCGCGGCCCGGATCGCGATCGGGAACTTCTCGCACGCGGTGCCGAGCGACTCGTTCCTGCTGCTGGTGACGAAGGTCGAGGCGCACACGGCGGTCGAGCGCGACGGGGCCGGGGTCCGCTTCGGACACAAGCGGCGGTACGCCGGCGAGGGGACGTTCTGCGGCGCGCTCGACGCCCTGCTCGCCGGCCGGACCGACTCCTGGCTGGCGCCGATACGGGAGGCGTTCGACGCCGAGGGGAAGGACCGCGTCGGCCTGCTGCGCGACGCCCCCGAGGACGACCGGATGCTCCTGACCGCGGCGACGTCGGCTCGCCTGATGGCGCGGAACGTCGCCATGGACATGCAGGACTTCGACGCGCCGGTGCCGACGGTCCACCTCGTCGTGCACGGCGTCGTGCTGAACAAGGAGGGGGCGGACACCGAGCTGCTCGGCGGCGCGTACCTCCTCGACCGCCGGTCCGACCGCGGCGTGGAGCGGTACCTCGGGATCGGCGACGACCCGTCGCGCTACGTCGTCGAGAAGACGGACGGGCCGGTCCGCCTGTTCGACGACGAGCTCGCGAAGGAGCGGGACGCGCGCGACCATCGGGCGATGGCGAAGGCCGTCGCGGAGGCGCACGAGGCCCCGTCCGACGCCCGCCTCGCCGAGCTCCGGGCCTCGGTCGCCGCGGGCCGACGGGGCGGCGGGCCGTGGGGCCGGGCGCTCCTCCGGGCCAGCCTCGCGCTCCTCGCCGAGGCCGCCCCGCTGCCGACCGCCCTCCTGTTGCTCGGGGACGGCCTGGTCGAGATCCGGCACGCGCACCGCCTGAGCCGCACCGTCCACCGGCACGAGGCCGAGCTGCGGCGGCTGGAGGCGGCGCACGCCGTGACCCACGCCGATCGGCACGTCGACTCCCTCTCCGACGAGGAGGCGACGATGCTCGCGGCGCGGCTGCTCCGGACCGAGCGACCGGTCGAGGGGTGACCGCCCCCTCGTCCGGACGCCCCGCGCGATCGCGGGGCGGCTGGCGGGCCCGCGTCAGCCGCGGTTCGGGTTCAATGAGGGGATGAGCCCATCACCCCTCCGGACGCTCCTCGCCGGCGCCGCCTCCCTGGCGTCCCTCGCGGCCGCCCCCGCGGCGGAGGACGCGCGGCCGACCACGTACCGGGACGACCTCCTGCCGATCCTCGAGCGATCGTGCCTCCGCTGTCACGACGCGGACCGGCAGCGGGGCGGCGTCGACCTGTCGTCGTACGACGCCCTCCTCGGCGCCCACGGCGGGACGCTCGTCGAGGCGGGCGCGCCGGAGCAGAGCACGCTCTGGCTCGTCGTCGCGCACGAGGCCGAGCCGAACATGCCGCCGTCGGGCGACCCGCTCCCCGACGCCGAGCTCGCGGTCTTCCGGCGGTTCATCGAGGACGGGCTGGTGGAGAAGGAGGGCGGACCGAGCCGCGCGACCGAGCGCCCCGCCGTCTCGCTCGGCGCGGTCGACCCGACGGTCGGGCGACCGGACGGACCGCCGCCGATGCCGGAGCGCCTCTCCCTCGAACCGCCGGTCGTGACGAACCGCCCGATCGCGCAGACCACGGTCGCGTGCGCGCCGTGGGCCCCGCTGATCGCGCTCCGCGGCCCTCGTCAGGTCGCGTTGTTCCACGCGGAGACCGGCGAGCCGCTCGGCGTGGTGCCGTTCGACGAGGGGATCCCGGAGGCGGTCCGGTTCAGCCGCGACGGCAGACTCCTGATCGTCGGCGGCGGCGAGGCGGCCGCGTCCGGGCGGGTCGCGCTGATCGACGTCGAGACGGGGGACCGATTGCTGGCGCTCGGCGACGAGCCGGACGCGGTCCTCGCGTGCGACCTCTCCGCCGACCGGACACGCGTCGCGCTCGGCGGACCGTCGCGCCGACTCCGGGTCTTCTCGACCGAGACCGGCGAGCGCCTCCTCGACGCCGAGGGGCACGCCGACTGGATCACCGCCGTCCGCTACTCCCCCGACGGCGTCCTCCTCGCCTCGGCCGATCGGGCCGGGGGGCTGGTGGTGCGGGAGGCGTGGTCGGGCGAGCTGTTCCACACGCTCGACACGCCGAAGGGGGGCGTCGAGGACCTGGCGTGGAGCGCCGACTCGAACCTCCTCGTCTCGGCGCACGCCGACGGGACGGTCCGGATCTGGCGGATGGAGGACGGCGGCGCGGTCCGGTCGATCCGCGCGCACGAAGGCGGCGCGCACGCGCTGGCGGTCGCCAAGGACGGTCGGATCGCCACCGCCGGCGCGGACCGGCGGGTGAAGCTGTTCGGAGCGGACGGGAAGGCCGCCCTCGCGCTCGAGCCCACCCCCGCGCCGACGTGGTCGCTCGCCTTCACGCACGACGACGCGCTCCTGGTCGCGGGTGACGCCGACGGCGGCGTGCGGCTCGTCGACGCCGCGGCCGGGACGGTCGTCCGCTCGCTCGCCGCCAACCTGCCGCCGCTCGCGGAGCGGGTCGCGGAGACGGAGGCGCGGATCGAACGCCTGGCACCGGAGGCGGTCGCCCGGCGCGGGGAACTCGCCGCCTGGCTCGGCCGGGCCCGGCCGGTCCGCGAGGAGCACGACCGGCTCGCCACCGCGCGTCGTGCCGCCGAGGAGCGGATCGAGGCGGCGGCCGAGCGGCTCGCGGAGGCGCACGCCGCGCGGGAGGAGCGGATCTCGCGCCTGGCCGATCGCCGCGGCCGCGTGCCGACCGCCGCGGCGGAGGTCGAGACCGCGGCCGCCGCGGTCCGGCGGGCGACGGCCGCCCGGGAGGCAGCCGCCGCGGCGCACGAGGCGGCGCTCGCGGAGACGGCCCGACGCGAGGCCCTCTCCGACCGTCTCGCCGCCGCCGCGGACGCCGTCCGGGAGGAGGTCGAGCGCCAGCCGGACGACCGTGCGCTCGCCCGCCTCCTCGAGACCTCCGAGTCGGCGGTCGCCGAAGCGGAACGGGCCGCGGACGCCACGCGCGCCCGAGCCGTGGACGCGTGGCGGAGCCGGAGCGCGGCGGCCGCGCGCGAGGAGGCGGCGGTCCGTGTCGCGGACGAGGCCCGAGACGCGCTCGAAACCCTCGAGGCGGCCGCGGCGGAGGACGAGGAGACGATCGCGCGCCTGGAGGAGCGGATCGGCGCGGACGACCGGGAGCTCGGCGAGGCGGGCGAAGCGCTCGCCGCCGTCCTCCCCGACGCCGTCCGGCTCCGCGAGCGACGGATTCGCCTCGACGAGAAGGTCGCCGCCGCGGAGAAGCGCGCCGCGGGAGCGGACCGGGCGCTCGCCGCCGCCGAGCGGGACCGGGCGCGCTGGCGGGCCGAGGTCGCGAACGTCGAGTGGCGCGACGCGCGGCGCGAGCTCGCGCGCCGGACCGCCGAGCGGCGGGCGGCGGCCGAACGCGTGGCGGCGTTCGAGACGGAGGAGCGGGCGGCGACCGGGGCGATCGACGCGCT
>JAUIEL010000365.1 GCA_030428825.1 bacterium | reverse complement strand
CATCGAGGCCAAGGACGGCGAACGCTTCGAGTGGCTGAAGCGCTTGATGGAGTGGCAGCGCGAGCTGGACGACCCCAACGAGTTCCTCGAGTCGGTGAAGGTCGAGCTCTTCGCGGAGGAGGTCGAGCGCCTCGACCGCGGCCTCGGCGTCCCGGGTCGTCGACAGGTCGCGGGCGAGGTCGCGCGCCCGCCGGCGGAGGCGCTTCGCGGCCCCCTTCGGAGCGACGTCCGCGACCAGCCGAACGAACGCGCGGACGTGCTTCAGGCGACGTCGGACCTCGTGGACGAGCTCGGGGTCGTCCGCCTCCGCCGCCGCCCGCGCCCGCTCGAGGGAGGAGAGGAGGGCCCGCCGGGCGGCCGCGCCCACGGTCTCGCCGTGCTGAATCGCCTTCGACATTCCGCGTGATTCCGTCCTTGCGAGCCGACATGATAACAGCCCGTCGAAGAAGTCGGACGGGGCCGTGGCGCGCGTCGCGGCCGACTCCGCGCGGCGCGCGCCGCGACGAGCCGGCGGGCCGCGGACGCGCCTCGATCCCGGCCGGGAGGAGTTCGCCTCGGGCCGACGATCCTCTTCTTCGACCTGCGGATGGCCGAGGCGGTCGGCGAAGGTGGGAGACTCCATGAAGAGCGAACGGAACATGGTCGGGGTCTTCCTCGACTTCGAGAACCTCGCCCTCGGTTTTCGCGGGAAGGACGACTCCTTCGACGTCAACCGGGTGCTCGCGCGCCTGGTCGAGAAGGGGACGATCGTCGTCAAGCGAGCCTACGCGGACTGGAAGCGGTTCCCGCGCTACTCCGAGCCGCTGCAGGAGACCGCGTTCGAGATGATGCAGATTCCGGCCCGCGGCCGGTCGGGGAAGAACTCCGCCGACATGCGGCTCACGGTCGACGTGATGGACCTCTGCTACTCGAAGGCGCACATCGGCACCTTCGTCATCGTGTCGGGGGACAGCGACTTCTCGCCGCTCGTGTCGAAGCTGAAGGAGAACGGGAAGTACGTCATCGGGCTCGGGATGAAGAACTCGACGTCCGACCTGCTGCGCGACAACTGCGACGAGTTCATCTATTACGAGGACCTCGAGCGCGAGACCCCGAGCTTCGACGACGAGCTCGACGCGGACGACCTCGAGAAGGAGCTGTTCGAGCTGCTGATCGACTCGCTCGAGGCGCTCCGCCGCGAGAACCGCGACGTCCTGTACGCCTCGTTGATCAAGGAGACGATGAAGCGGAAGCGCCCGTCGTTCACCGAGTCGTACTACGGCTTCAAGACGTTCTCCGAGATCCTCGAGTACGCCGAGGACCGCGGTCTCCTGCGGACCGAGCGCGACCCGGGGAACCGGACCCTCTCGGTCGACGCGTTCGGCGACGAGCTCCGGCCGAAGAGCCGGCGGAAGCGCGGGCGACGCGGCGGCTCGAAGGCGAAGTAGGCCGCGCCGCGCCGCCGCTCACTCGGCCGGGCGGAGGGTGAGCGTGCGGCGCCGCGACGGATCGAGCGTCTCCTCCGCGATCGCGCCGACGCGCGCCGCGTCGAACCCGGCCGCCGCCTCCGCGAACGACGCCTCGTCGTCGAACCCCGCGTGGAGGCGGAACATCGTCCGGGTCAGGACGACCTGCGCCTCGAGGAGATCGGCGCCCGGGTGTCCCGCCATCGTCCGGCGCAGCATCTCGAAGCGCGGCACGCTCGTGAGCTGGGCCAGCACCTGACCCGCGCCGAACCCGAGCGACGGGAACCCCGGCGGCGGCGCGGACGGCGCCGCGACCACGCCCCGGATCGCGTCCCGGATCACGTCGAGATCCTCCTCGTTCGTGGCCCCGCCCGAGAAGAGGAGCGCCCGCCCCTCCGGCGTCGCCAGCTCGTCGGACGCGATCACCGACAGGCCTCGCGCGCGGACGTCCGGCGCGGACGCGAGCCGGATCGTCAGCACGCGCGCCAGCACCGCGGCGGCGAGCCGGTCGCCGGCCGACGCGTCGGGGAGCGGGTACCACTCGGCGTGGTGGTACGCGTCGAGGTCCCAGGTCGCCTCGTGCTTCGCGGCGTCGCTCGGCGCCGCCGCGGGCGCCGGCGCCGCGTCGCGGGCGTCGAGCGATCCGATCGTCTCCTCCAGCGCCGAGAGGACCTCGTCGGCCGGCGCCGGACCGACGGCCACGACCCGGACGTCGCCGCCCATCGGAACCGCCTCCGCCAGCCGCCGCCGGACGTGGTCGACCGTCGCGTCCGCGACGTCGGCGTGCACCGCCGCGTGCGGGAGGCCGTGCCGGACGACCTGGTTCCACGCCGCGAGCGCCCACTTGCCGGTGTAGCCGTTCTGCGCGGTCTGCTGTTCCTCTCCGGCGATCCGGGCCTTCTCCCGGGCGAGCACCTCGGGGTCGACGTCGCGGGCGGAGAGCCACCCGGCGTGCCGGTCGAGCGCGGCCCGCCACCGGTCGGGCGGCCCGATCGACTCGAGCCGGAGGAACCGACCGCTCGTCTCCCCGTTCAGCCGGACGCCGTCGACCTCGAGGGCGTCGGGGTCGGTCGAGCGGATCAACATGTGCTCGAGGAGGTGCGCGAACTGCGCCTCGCCCCGGGCGTCCGCGAGGAGCCCGAGCGGGAGGATCGTGAAGAACGCCTGGGACGGCGCGGACGGCAGCTCGACCACGGCGACGCGCACGCCGTTGCCGAGCGTCCGTTCGAGGCCGGCGAGCCCCGCCGGCGGAGGATCACCGTCGACGGGGGCGGTCGTGGTGGCGAGCGTGGAGAGGGCGAGGGTCGCTTCCTTCAGCATGGGGTCCTCCTTCGAGGGGACGGGGACGGAAGAGAGGTTCGATCCGGCGCGACGCGAGACCTCCGCGAGGGCGTCGAGGACGAACGGAGCGTGTTCACGGAAGAACCGGACCGCGGCCTCGTCGCGGCGGACGGGGGAGATCCCCGCCGGTCCGATCGCGGTCCCGCCGACGGCGACGCCGCCGATCGCGAGGCCGCCGAGGGCGACGCCGCCCGCCGCCGCTCCCGCGGCCGCCGCGCCGCCGACCGCGACGCCTCCCGACAGCGCGACCCCGCCGGCCGCGACGCCGAGGCCGAGCGCGAGCAGGCCGAGCGCGAGCGCGCCGAGCGCGACGCCCCCGACGGCGATCGGGCCGACCGCGAGGAGACCGACCGCCTTGGTGCCGATCGCGAGCCACCCCCTCGCCCACGGTCCGGAGCGGTCCCCGGTCCGGACGTGGACGAGCGGCAGCCCGAGCGGCGCCGCGCGGGAGCGGAACTCGAACCGCCGACCCGACAGGACGACGCCGGCCGCCCGCGCGAACCGTCGGATAGGTCCCCCGCGGGCGAGGCGGGCCTCGGTCGTCCTCCCGGCGGCGAGGCGGCCGAGGTCGTCCGCCATCGCCCGCGCGGTCGGGTAGCGGTCGTCGGGGGAGCGCGCGATCGCCCGCGCGACGATCGCCTCCGCGTCCTCCCCGACGTCCGGGGCGAGCGACCGGAGCGGCGCGGGGCGTCCCTCGCGGATCCGATCGAACACCTGCATCGCCGTGTCGCCCGCGAACGGCCGACGCCCGCCGAGCGCCTCGTACAGCGTGACGCCGAGGGAGTAGACGTCGGTCCGCTCGTCGATCCGCACGTCGGTCAGCCGGACCTGCTCGGGCGACATGTAGTCCGGCGTGCCGAGCACGGCGTCGGTCCGCGTGACCGTGAGGTCCCCCTCGCTCCTCGCGAGGCCGAAGTCGGCGACGACGGCGCGGCCGTCCGGATGGATCAGGATGTTCGACGGCTTCAAGTCGCGGTGGACCACCCCGACCGCGTGCGCGGCGTCGACCCCCTCGAGGACCGCGCCGAGGAGTCGCGCCACGGCGGTCTCGAACGTGTCGCCGGGCCGGGCGAGCGACGGGGCGCCGGCGGCGGCGGCGAGGTCGGCCGCCGTCCGCCGCCCGCGCGGCAGGCGCCGGAGGACGTCGGCGAGGCTCGGCCCCGCGACCTCCTCCATCGCGAGGTAGTGGTGCCCCTTCTCCTCGCCGACCGCGAGGACGTGGACCACGTTCGGGTGGCTGAGGCGCGCGACGGCCCGCGCCTCGCGCTGGAAGCGGTCGACCTGGCGTCGGTCCACGGCGAGGCCGGGGCGGAGGACCTTGAGCGCCACGCGGCGGGAGAGCCCGGCCTGCTCGGCCCGGAAGACGACCGCCATGCCGCCCCGGCCGAGCGGCTCGACGATGCGGAACCCGCCGATCTCGACCCCCGGCCCGAGCGGCACGCCCGCCTCGGGCATCGCGGCGAGACCGGCGTCGATCATCTGGAGGCACCGGTCGAGGGCCGCCCGGTCCGCGTCGGGGACCCGGTCGAGGAGCTCCTCCCGCGGGGGCGCCTCGCCGGCGGCCACCCGGTCGGAGTACTCGGCGACGAGGCGGTCGATCCGATCCTCGGCGGCGGTCTTCGAGAGGTTCTCGGGCTCGGTCGGGCGGTCGGCGCGGGTCATGGTCGGCTCCATGCCCGGTCCGGACGGAAGGTCGCGCCCGATTCGTCGCGCGATTCGAGGATTTCCTTCGCCGCCCTCGCGCGCCGACGGTCCGTCACGCCGATCCCTCGCGGACCCCGCGGTCCCACGCCTCGAGGGCGCGCCGGTACAGCGAGTGGACGGCCGCCTCGCTCCGCCCGAGGCGCGCCGCCGCCTCGCGCGCGCTCTTCCCCTCGAGCTGTCGCAGGCCGAGGACGCGCCGATGCTCCGGCGAGAGCCGCTCGAACGCCTCGACGAGGGCGTCGCGCCGCTCCTCGCGCGCGAGACGCGTCAGCGGCCCGGTCACGGACGCGGCGAGCGCGCGTTCGGGTCCGCCCGCCTCGCTCCAGTCGCTCCGCTCGAGCGGGAACTCGCGCGCGTCCCGCTTGCGGGACCGGAGCGCGCGCAGGACGTCGAACACGACCCGGCGGGCGACCGTCGCGAGGTACCGGCGGAGCTCCGGCTCGGTCGTCGGGGGACGGGCGCCGGCCGAGAGGACCCGGAGGAACACCTCCTGAACGAGATCTTCACGATCGACGCGCGACCGGACGCGCGGCCCGGCGAGGTGGACGAACAGCAGGGCGAGCCACCCCGCCTGACGCGCGAGGCGGCTCGAACCGGAGGGCTCGCGGGCGTCGTCCGTCGGTTCGTCCATCGGGGTGGAGGATACGGCGGGCGGAGACGATCCGGGGCCTCGTTTCGGCGCGCGGTTGACCGCTTCAACGCGCCGCCGCGATGCGTAAGATCGGACCCGCCGAGCCTCCGAAGCACGTCCCTCGAGTTCGGGACGGGACACGGACACCTCCGATGAACACGACGTCGCTCTCCCTCCTCCTGCTCGCCGCGATCTGCGGGGCCTGCACCGACGAATCCGCGAAAGCCGAGGCGAAGCGGATCGAGAAGGAGCTCGAGGACGTGCAGCAGAAGATCGAGGCGCTGCAGGAGAGCCTCGCGAACGCGTCCGAGGAGACGCGCAGCGAGATCGAGCGTCAGCTCGACGACGCGAAGGCGGAGGAGGAGGAGCTGAACGACTCGCTCCGGGAGACCCTCGCCGACGCAGAGGCGGAGACGAAGCACGACGACGCGGCGGACGGGGGCGCGGACGGGGAGGCCGAGAGCGTCGACGACTCCGACGATCCCGCGGGCTCCCGCGAGGTCTCGAGCTCCGAGCCCGGCCGGGAGGGGGACGAATGAACCGCCGCCTCGGAGCGCGGGCGCTCTCCTTCGCCGGGCTCGCCCTGGCGCTCGCGGGTTGCGGCGCCGAGGAGGAGGCCCGCCCGGCGAAGGTCCTGACGCCCGAGGTGAAGGAGCTGAAGGAGAGGCTGAAGGAGGTCGACGAGGAGATCGAGCGGGTCACCGCCGCGGTCGAGCTCGCGGCCGGCGGCCAGAAGGAGAAGCTCGGCGACGAGCTCGACGCGCTGACGTCGGAGCGGAAGGAGCTGAAGCGCGCGATGAAGCGCGCGAAGGGGAAGCGGCCGGCCGAGGGAGCCCCCGACGCGGAGGAGGCGCCGACCGGGGACGACGGCTCGGACGGCTGATCAGGCGGTCGCGCGCACGGCCTCGACGAGCGCGCGGACCTCCTCCGGATCGGTCCGGCGGCGCCGACCGAAGCCGAGCCGATCCTCCGCCTCGTTCGACCGCTCCGCCGCGTCCACGGCCGACGCCGACGCGTGGACCGCGCGCGCGCCGGTGGCGGCGAGAAGCGCCGCGACGTTCCCGGACCGGATGCCGGCGGCGGCCTGCACCACGAGGCGATCCCCGGCGCGTTCGACCAGTCGGCGCAGCCGATCGGCGCCGTCGGCCGCGGTCCGAGCCCCGCCCGACGTCAGGACGCGCGCGACCCCGAGACTCGCGAGGACGTCGAGGGCGGCGATCGGGTCGGCGCAGACGTCGATCGCGCGGTGGAAGGTGACGGGACGCCCCTCCGACCGGTCGACGATCGCCGCGATCGCGTCGAGGTCGACCGTCCGGTCGTCCCGCAGCACGCCGACGGTCACGCCGTCCGCGCCGGCCGAGAGCGCCGCGTCGACGTCCGCCAGGATCGCCTCGAGCTCTCCGGGGGTGGCGACGAAGTCGCCGGGGCGGGGGCGCACCAGGACGGTCAACGCGCCGGGGAACCGTCGTCGCGCCGCCACGATCGTCCCGGCCCCCGGGGTGACCCCTCCGACCGCGAGCGCCGCGCAGAGTTCGATCCGATCGGCGCCGCCCGCCGCGGCGGCCGCCGCGCCGTCCGGACCGTCCACGCAGATCTCGACCGTGCCCGTGCCGCTCATCGGGAGAGCGTACCCCGGCCCGGCGCCGTCGCGATCGGATCAGCCGCCGCGCTTCTTCCGGAACGCCTCGAACGGATCGGTGTAGCCGTCCGCGCCACCCCCGCCGCCGCCGCCGCCCGGGTCGCCGGCCGGGACCGGGTCGCTCGCGGTCGGCGCCGCGGCGGCGGGGGTGGGGGAGGACGCGGGCGCCGACGGAGCGGCGGGCGCGGGCTGACCGAGGGTCGGGCTCCGCCGCGCGGGGCGCCGCGGGCGCGGGCTCGACCGACGAGGGACCGACCGAGGGTCGGGCTCCGCGAGGGTCGCGGGGGCGAGCGAGCGACCGAGGGTCGGGCTCCACGGCGCGGACCGAGGGTCGGGACGCCACGGCGCGGACCGAGGGTCGGGACGCCACGGCGCGGACGGCCGCGCTCGCGCACGGCCTGACTCGGTGAGGGCACAGCGCGGACCGAGGGTCG
>JAUIEL010000364.1 GCA_030428825.1 bacterium | reverse complement strand
GGTGGCGTGGAGACCTCCTCAACGGTCATCCTACGGCTTGACCGGAGGACCCATACAGGGTTGTGCCGCACGGCGCCCCTTGGTGGTTCGCACGACCCTTGTTGCGCGCCGGCGACCGGCCGTTCGGCGGAAAACCGGTCCCCTCCTTCACGAACCGGCCCCCGCGAGCCGAACAGGAGAGGCGTTGATCCCTTTCCCCTCCCGCGTTACGGTCGACAAGAGCATGCGACGCGCACCCTTCTCGGCGGCTCTCCTCCTCCTCGCGGCCGGCTGCGTCTCGCGCCAGCCGAACGACCTCGTGATCCTCGACGTCCCCGGGGCCCCACGGTACGCGGTGTCGACCGAGGACGGCATCCTCGCCCTCTCGGCCGACGATCTCGCGGTCGACGCGCTCCCGATCCTCCATTGGCACGGCGGCGACGCCATCCGCGACGAGGCGGTCGTCCGGCACCGGTCGGCGGGATTCGGGCTCCTCGCCCCGACCTCCGCGCGGATCGAGTACGCGACGTTCGCGGCGGTCGATCCGCTCCCGGGCGAGTCGCTCTGGATCCAGGTCCTCGAGGACGACCCCGAGCGACGTCCCGCCCTCGTCGAGGCGTCCCTGTTCGAGGACGGCGCGCGCGGGGACCTGTTGGCGATCGACGAATGGTTCTGGTCCCCCGACGAGGTCGCCGCGGACTGGGTCGGCGCCGGCGTCTACGTCCGGCGCAAGGGGGCGTACGAACTGGTCGGCGTGGTGAACGGACTGGTCGCCGACCACCCCGCCCCGACGACGCTCAGCCGTTGGTTCGGCCCCCGCGCGTTGGTCGCGTTCGCCGGTCTCGACGCCATCGCGCCGACCCTGCCGGAGTCGAGCGACTACTTCTCGCGACGCATCCGCGCGTTCCGTCCGGACTTCGAGCACGGGCTCGAGCGGGACGGGTCGGAACGGCGGCGCGAGAACCCCTGAGCGGGGCCGCCGAGGAGCGTGCGAAACGGTCCGAAACGGCGAATCGGAGCCGTTCCGAGGCCTCGCGACTCTCGACGCCTCCTTTTCTTTGACCCCTCTCGGCACGACCTGTAGAACGCTCGGCTCCTACTGTTCTTGCACGAGGTCGGAGACCGCCGGAGCACCGGACGCGAGTCCCCCGCGGGGGTTCGGGGTCCGCACCGGCCGGAGCCGCGTCCAGCCATGTCGCCCACCCTCGCCGTTCAGACTTCCCCGTTCGTCGACTACGTCGGGATCGCCCCGTACCTGCTGCTCGTCGTCGGGATGATCGTCGTCCTGATGGTCCTGCCGCTCCTGCTCGCGAAGACGACGCGACACCGGGTCAAGGACGAGGCGTACGAGTGCGGCCTCCCGCCCCAGGGGACGGCGAAGCAGCGGTTCTCGGTCCACTTCTACATGGTGGCCGTCCTCTTCATCCTCTTCGACATCGAAGCCGTCTTCCTCTTCCCGTGGGCCACCTCCGTCCAGGAGCTCGGGCCGATCGGCTTCTCCGGCGCCGTCGTCTTCGTGGCCGTGCTCGGGCTCGGCCTGGCGTACGCCTGGCGCAAGCGTGTCCTCGACTGGAACTGACTCCATGATCGCACTCGACGGCGACGCGAAGCTCTCGGCTCGCATCGACGAGCTGAAGTCCTGGTACCCCGACCCGCGCGCGGCCCTGATTCCGGCCCTGCACGAGGTCCAGAAGAAGCTCCAGTGGCTTCCGGACGACGCGGTGGTCTGGGTCGCCGGCAAGTTCGACACCACCCCGGCCGACGTCGAGGCGGTGATCACCTTCTACGACATGTTCCACCGCTCGCCGCGGGGCAAGCACGAGGTGGCGGTCTGCCGGAACCTCGCCTGCAAGGCGACGGGCGCCGACGAGATCACCGCCTGCCTCGAGAAGAAGCTCGGCGTCCGGGTCGGCGAGACGAGCGAGGACGGCGAGATCTCCCTGTCGACCTTCGAGTGTCTCGGCGGCTGCACCGAGGCGCCGATCGTCGCGGCGGACTGGTACTACCACCGGAACGTCGACGCCGCGAAGGCGGAGAAGATCGTCGACGACCTCCGCGCCGGGAAGCCGGCCGCCCAGGAGCCGCGCGGCGAGGAGCCCGCGGCGAAGGACGGGGTCGAGCTCTACCTCACCCGGCGCATGCGCGAGCACGGCGACGGGCCGGGGATGGAGGTCTCGCTCGACGCGTACCTGAAGAGCGACGGGTACAAGGCGCTCGAGAAGGCGCTCTCGATGGACCGCGACGCGGTGATCGAGGAGGTGAAGGAGTCCGGGCTGCGCGGCCGCGGCGGCGCCGGCTTCCCGACCGGCGTGAAGTGGGGCTTCATGCCGAAGGAGCCGAAGAAGCCGCACTACCTCGCCGTGAACGCCGACGAGTCCGAGCCGGGGACCTGCAAGGACCGGCTCCTGATCGAGCGCGACCCGCACTCGCTGATCGAGGGGTGCGCCATCAGCGCGTACGCGATCCGCGCGGAGAAGATCTACATCTACATCCGCGGCGAGTACCTCTACGCGGCGGAGGTGCTCCAGCGCGCCATCGAGGAGGCGCGCGAGAAGGGGTACCTCGGGAAGAACGTCATGGGGAAGGAGGGCGTCCACCTCGACGCCTTCGTCACCCGCGGCGCCGGCGCCTACATCTGCGGCGAGGAGACCGCGATGATGGAGTCGCTGGAGGGGAAGCGCGGCCACCCGCGGCCGAAGCCCCCGTTCCCGGCCCAGTCGGGGCTCTGGAAGTCGCCGACCACGGTCAACAACGTCGAGACCCTCTGCAACGTGCCGTACATCGTGCTGAAGGGCGCGAAGTGGTACCGCGGCATGGGGAACGAGAAGAGCCCGGGGAACCTCCTCTACCAGGTGTCGGGGAAGGTGAAGCGGCCCGGCATCTACGAGATGCCGCTCGGCACCACCGCGAAGACGCTCATCGACGAGTGCGCGGGCGGGATGCTCGAGGGGTACGAGATGGTCGGGTACAACCCGGGCGGCGCGTCCGCCGGCTTCTTCCCGCCGTCGATGGTCGACGTCGCGCTCGACCACGACACGATGAAGGAGAAGAAGTCGATGCTCGGCACCGGCGCGATCACGGTCGTCGACCAGAAGACCGGGATGCTGCCGGCGATCGACGCGTTCATCTCGTTCTTCGAACACGAGACGTGCGGGCAGTGCGGTCCGTGCCGCGAGGGGTGCGGCTGGGCGCATCGGCTGATGCGTCGCTTCCTCACCGGCCGCGCCAAGATCGAGGACCTCGACGTCATGCTCGACCTGCTCGACAACGCGGTCGGCAAGACGATCTGCGTCTATCCCGAGGCGCTGGCCGGTCCGGTCCGGCTCGGGATCGAGCACTTCCGGGACGAGTTCGAGCGCGCGGTCCGCGAGCAGCGGTCCGCCGCGTCGACGACGTAAGGAGCTTCACAGCACCCATGCCGAAGATCACCCTGAACGGGGAAGAGGTCGAGTTCCAGGAGGGTCAGACCGTCATCGAGGTCGCGACCGAGCGCGGAACCGTCGTCCCCCACTACTGCTGGCACCCGGCGCTCTCCGTCGTCGCGTCGTGCCGCATCTGCCAGGTCGAGATCCACGGCCCCGGGCCGAAGCGGCTCGCGACCGCCTGCAACACGCCCGCCGTCGACGGCATGGTCGTGACGACCGAGTCGGACGACGTGTCGAAGGCGCGGGCCGGGAACCTCGAGGCGCTGCTGCTGAACCACCCGCTCGACTGCCCGATCTGCGACAAGGCGGGCGAGTGCTGGCTGCAGGACTACACCTACGAGTACGGCGCCTCGACCGGCCGGAACGACTTCCCGCGACGGAAGCTCGAGAAGCGGAAGGACATCGCCGACCACGTCCTGCTCGACCAGGAGCGCTGCATCCTCTGCACGCGCTGCGTCCGCTTCCTCGACGACTACGCGAAGAAGCCCGAGCTGGTCGTCACGTCGCGCGGCGAGCGGTCGACGATCGACATCTTCGCCGACCAGAAGGTCACCTCCGAGTACTCGGGGAACCTCGCGGACATCTGCCCGGTCGGCGCGCTGACGCTGAAGGAGTTCCGGTTCGTCAACCGGGTCTGGTACCTCCGCGGCACCGACTCGGTCTGCCCGTCCTGCTCGCGCGGCTGCTCGATCACGCTCGACGTGCGGGACAACGAGCTGAACCGCGTCCGCCCGCGGACCAACCGCGAGGTGAACGGCTGGTTCATCTGCGACGAGGGACGGTTCGGCCTCCTCGACGTCTACCATCCCGGCGGCCGGTTGGAGCACGTCCGGGTCGACGGCGACGACGCGGTCCTCGAGGTCGCGGCGCGCGCGATCGCCGAGCGCCTGAAGGCGGACGGCGACCTGCTCGTCCTCGCCTCGCCGGACGCCACGAACGAGGAGCTCTTCCTCCTGAAGCGGGTCGTCGGCGGCCTCGACGGGAAGGCGACCCTCGCGTTCGCGAAGGTCGAGACCGCCGACGGGGACGACATCCTCCGGACCGGCGAGCCGGCGGCGAACGTCGCCGGGCTCCGGTTCCAGGGGTTCGAGGAGCTCGACGCGGCGGCGTTGAAGCGGGCGCTCGGCGCGGCGAAGACCGCCTGGGTGCTCGACCGGAACGTCCACGCGCTCGACCCGCGCCCCGGCTTCGTCGTCGTCCAGGCGGTCACGTCGGCCCTCGCCGACGACGCCGACGTCGTCCTCCCCGGCGGCACCGTCGGCGAGAAGGAGGGGACGCTCACGAACGTCGACGAGCGGCTCCAGCGGATCCGCCCGGCCTTGAAGCCCCCGGCGACGGTCCCCGGCGACTTCCGGGCGCTCCTCGCCGTCGGCGAGGCGCTCGGCGTCGACGGGCTGCCGAGGACCCCGGGCGAGGCGTTCATGGCGTGGGCGGACACCTTCGGCGGCACCGAGCTCACGCTCGCCGGCCTCCCGAGGGACGGCCTGCTCCGAGGCGAGGCCGCGGCGCCCGCGGCGAAGGAGAAGCAGGCGTGAGTCCGGACATCGCGTACTTCGCGGCGACGCTCGCCAAGATCGTCGCCATCTTCCTGCTCAGCGTCCACGTCGTCCCGATCATGGTGATCCTCGAGCGGAGGATCTCGGCGTGGGTCCAGTTCCGGATCGGGCCGAACCGGGTCGGGCCGCTCGGCCTGTTCCAGCCGCTGGCCGACCTCGTGAAGTTCCTCGGCAAGGAGGACTTCGTCCCCGCGCAGGCGAACAAGGTCCTGTTCTGGGCCGCGCCGGCGCTCACCTGCCTCCCGCCGTTCCTGGTCATGACGCTCATCCCGTTCGCGCCGCCGTTCGAGGTGATGGGACGCGAGCTGCCGGCGGTCATCGTCGACTCGTCGATCGGGATCATCCTCGCGCTGGCGCTCTCGTCGCTGACCGTCTACGGCATCGCGATCGGGGGCTGGTCGTCGAACTCGAAGTACTCGCTGCTCGGCGGGCTCCGGTCGTCGGCCCAGATGATCTCGTACGAGCTCGCGCTCGGCCTCTCGGTCCTCGCGGTGATCTGCGTGAGCGGCACGCTGAACCTGAGCGACATGATCACGCGCCAGACGGCGTTCTTCGGCTTCGACGACGCGACCGGGAACTGGGCGGGCTGGAACATCTTCTCGCAGCCCGTGGCGTTCCTCGTCTTCCTGGTCGCCAGCTACGCCGAGACGAACCGGCTCCCGTTCGACCTCCCCGAGGCGGAGTCCGAGCTGGTCGGCGGGTACCACACCGAGTACTCGGCGACGAAGTTCTCGCTCTTCTTCATGGGCGAGTACATCGGGATGCTCGGCATGGCGTGCCTGATCGTCATCCTCTTCCTCGGCGGGTGGCACCTGCCGGGCGTGGCGGCGCTCGACCTGTCGCCGAACGTCTTCGCCCTCGTCGGGCTCCTGGTCTTCATGGCGAAGGTCGGGTTCTTCCTGCTGCTGTTCATCCAGGTGCGCTGGACGTTGCCGCGATTCCGGTACGACCAGCTCATGCAGGTCGGTTGGAAGGTCCTCCTCCCGATCGCGCTCGCGAACATCCTGGTGACCGGCTTCGTGGTCGCGTGGAGCTGAACCGGATGGACGCCCTCATCGACCCCACCCTGCTGACGCGCATCGCGTTCTACTTCTTCTCGGCGCTCTCGATCGTCGCCGCGTTGTTCGTCGTCGTCCACCGGAACCCGATCGTCAGCGCGGTGGCGCTGGTGATGACGTTCCTCGGCGTCGCCGGCCTCTACCTGACGCTCGGCGCGACGTTCCTGACCGCGGTGCAGATCCTGGTGTACGCCGGCGCGATCATGGTCCTCTTCCTGTTCGTGATCATGCTCCTGAACCTCGAGAAGGACCCGTTCGAGGAGCCCCACGTGCCGCGGCTCCTCGGCGCCGGCCTCGCGATCGCCCTGCTGTTCGGGCTCGTCGCGGTGCTCGGCGGGACCGTCGCCGTCGGGACCTCGATCCGCTCCGGGTCGGCGGAGGAGATCGGGAAGATCTTCTTCGGCGAGTACATCTTCCCGTTCGAGATGGCGTCGCTCCTGCTGCTCGTGGCGATGATCGGCGTGATCGTCGTCGCCCGCCGGAGCGACGGGAAGGAGGCCCTGTGATCCCGGTCGCGGACTACTACGTCGTCGCGTCGGTCCTGTTCGCGATCGGCGCCGCGGGCTTCCTGACCCGGAAGAACCTGCTCGTCATGTTCATGTCGGTCGAGCTGATGCTGAACGCCGCGAACCTCGTGCTGCTCGCCGCGTCCTCGACGCACGACCTCGGCCGGGGCTCCGCGATGGCGCTCGTTTCGGTCGCGGTCGCGGCGGCGGAGGTCGGCGTCGGCCTCGCCATCATCATCGCCCTCTTCCGTCTCCGCGCGTCGGTCGACGCCGAGGAGATGACGAACCTCCACGGCTGAGCCGGACGGCTCGGTCGAGACCCGGAGCGCTTTCCTTCCATGGAAGAGACCCTTCTCCAACTCATCGTCCTGACGCCGTTCGCGTCGGTGGCGCTCCTCTACCTCGCGCGGAAGGCCCTGCCGCCGGCGCTGGCCGGACTGATCGCCAACGCGGCGGTCCTCGGACCGTTCGTCTGCGCGGCGATGCTGTTCGGGAAGATCCCGGCGGACGGGGCGATCACGACCACGATCGCGCGGTGGCTCGACGGTTCGGTGCTCGACGTGTCGTTCGGGTTCAAGCTCGACGCGCTGTCGTACACCTGGACCCTCGTCGTCACCGGGATCGGCTTCCTGATCCACGTCTACTCGCTCGGGTACATGAAGGGCGACCCCGGGTTC
>JAUIEL010000363.1 GCA_030428825.1 bacterium | reverse complement strand
CAGCCCCCAGCCCCCAGCCCCCTCCGCGTCAGCGCCCTCTCCCCTGCTCTCCCCTGCTCTCGTTGCTCTCGTTGCTCTCCCCTCTCAGCTCCCCGTAGATCTCTTCCATCCGCGACACGCGTCGCTCCTCCGTCATCTCCCGGCGGACGAAGGCGCGGGCGGCGGCGCCGAGGCGGCGGGCGTCTTCGGGGTCGTCGAGGAGGCGGGTGACGGCGGCGGCGAGGCCGTCGATGTCGCGGGGGGGCGCGAGCCAGCCGGTGACCCCGTCCTCGACGAGTTCGGGGTTGCCGGAGATGCGGGTGGCGACGAGCGGCTTTCCCATCGCGGCCCCTTCCCGGAGGGCGCCGGTCAGTCCTTCGTCGTGTTTGGAGCAGTTCACCACGACGTCGGCGGCGGCGTACAGCTCGGGGACGTCGTCCCGGAAGCCGAGGAGGAGCAGGTGCTCGGTCAGGCCGAGCTCCTCGCGGAGCTGCTCGACCTGGGCCGCGCGGAGGCCGCCGCCGCCGGCGAGGACAAACCAGGTCTCCGGGTGCGTCTCGCGGACCTTCGCGGCCATCCGGACGAAATCCTCGGGCGTCTTCCTCTTGTTCAGCTTGCCGACCTGGATCACCATCCGCCCGGTCTCGGGGATGGAGAGCTCGGCGCGGACGGAGTCGCCGCTCGTCCGGTCCGGGTCGAACCGCGCCTCGTCGTACGACCCGTACACGACCTCGACCTTCGCGGCCGGGACGCCGTGGCGCACCAGCGAGTCCTTCACCGCGCGGGCGACGCCGACGATGCGGTGGACGCGGGGCGAGCGGAGGAGGCGCGCGACGAGGCGGCTCTGCGGCGGCCGGGTCGTGCCGCGCTGGAAGACGAACGGCACGGGGCGCCCCAGGCGGGTCGCGGCGTAGACGAAGCCGAGCGCCGTGTTGCGGTGGCCGTGGATCACGTCGGGGCGCCACGAGGCGACGAGACGTCGGAAGCGGACCAGCTCGGCGAGCCTCGTCATGCGGAACGGGCGGACGTCGAGGCCGGCCTCGGTCCAGCGCTCGAACGAAGCGTCGAGCGGGCGGTCGGGAGAGCTGTTGCAGACGACGAGCACGTCGTGCCCCCGCTGCCGCAGTCCGCGCGCGAGGAGCATCGCCTGCATCGCTCCGCCGCGGTCGACGGCGGGATGGGTCAGGACGTGCAGGATCCTCATCCGGGGCATTAGACCGCCGTCGCCTGCGGACTCCAGGGACAATCGGGTCACCCGACCAGTCGATCGGCGATCGCCTCGGCGAGGACGCGGTGGCCGAGGGCGGTCGGATGGACCGGTTCGATCAGCAGGTAGCGGAGGAGCCCGCTCCAGACCGGGTCGGCGAAGAGGGCGTCGTAGAAGGCGGCGTCGTAGTAGACGCGCCGGTACTCGACGACCCTCTCGGCCCAGAACCGATCGCGAGCGGTCCGTTCGGCCGTCCAGGCGCGACCGGCGAGGAGGTCGTCGAGCGCCGCCCGGAGGGTCGCGCGACCGTCGAGCGTCCCGCATCCCTCCTGTCCGGCGAGCCGGCGGAGCGCCTCCCCGTACACGTCGCCGACGAACACGAGATCGAGCAGGAGCGGGGTCGCGCCGACCTCCCGAGCGGCGCGGACCATCGCCCGGAGGTTCTCGAGGGTCTCCTCCGGCGCCACCCGTCGCGCGGTCGGCGCGGCGTCGGGCGCGGTGCGGTCGGCCGACGGCCGGCCACGGAGGAGCCGGGTGAGCGCGAGGCCCGAGACCAGCCGCGCCGCGCGTCCGGCGAGGGTGGCGTTCGCGGCCGCCTTCTCCGCGTCGGACCGGACGTCCGCCTCGAGGTCGTTCGCGCCGAACGCGATCAGCACGACGTCGGGACGGAGCTCCTCGAGCGTCCGCTCGAGGAGCCGGCGCCCCTGGAAGCTCGAGTACCCGGGGACGCCGAGGTTGACGACGGTCGCCCCGGCGCGTCCGCGGGCGGCGAGCGCGGCGGGGAGTCGGGCCGCGAACGGCGCCTCGTCCCCGACCCGGAAGCCGAACGTCACGGAATCTCCGACGCAGACGATCCGCGGGCCGTCCCCCGTCGAGCCGGGCGTCCGGCGCCGGCCGTCCGCGTCGATCGTCACCCGCCACGTCACGGGGTCGCCGCCGGTGCCGTAGCCGACGTTCTCGAGCTCGGCGTCGAAGTCGGGGCGGAGGGTCCAGAGGAGGTCCGGGTCGGGAAGGTAGAGGTCGGCCCCGGCGTCCGCGCCGACGTCCTCGACCAGGAGCTCGAACCACCGCGTCCCGACCGCTCCGCCGGCGACCGCGGCCGCCTCGAGGGGCGCGGGGGGGCGAAGGAGGAGCGCGACCCGCGCGGCCCCCTCGGCGAGGGCCAGCGCGAGGGGGACGGCGAGCAGCGAGTAGCCGAGCTTCCGGCGGCGCGACATCGGCATGGCGCGATGGTAGCGAGCGGGCGGTCGGTATCCTCGACTCGCGCATGATCGACGTTCCGTCCCCGTACCTGCTGTTCCTCGGCGACGCGCCCGACGCGCTGGCGGCGAAGATGGCGGTCGCGTCCCATCGGTTCCGCCCCGAGCGGACGATCGGTCAGCTCCGCCTCGAGGGGTGCGCGGTCGATCTCGGGGTGCCGGACCGGACGCCGGACGAAGCGGCGGCGCGGGGCGCGCGGGCGCTCGTGCTCGGCGTCGTCCGGGCGGGGGGGAGGCTCTCGGCGGCGTGGGTGCCGACGTTGGTGGCGGCGCTCGACGCGGGGCTCGACGTCGTGGCCGGGATGCACGATCGGCTCGCGGACGAGCCGGAGGTCGCGGCGGCGGCCGCCCGCCACGGACGTCGTCTCGTCGACCTGCGTCACTCGCCGTGGACGCCGGTCGTCGGGACCGGCGAGAAGCGGTCCGGCCGGCGCCTGCTGACGGTCGGGACCGACTGCTCGGTCGGGAAGATGTTCACCGCGCTCCATCTGACCGACGCGCTGCGGGCCCGGGGCGTCGACGCGACGTTCCGGGCGACCGGGCAGACCGGCATCCTGATCGCCGGCGAGGGGATCGCGGTCGACGCGGTCCCCGCCGACTTCCTCTCCGGCGCGGCCGAGGCGCTCTCGCCCGCCGCGGCGCCCGACCACTGGGACGTGATCGAGGGGCAGGGGTCGCTGTTCCATCCGTCGTTCGCGGGTGTCAGCCTCGGCCTGCTCCACGGCTCGCAGCCCGACGCCCTCGTCCTCTGTCACGAGCCGACGAGGGAGCATCTCCGGGGGCTCCCGCACCGGCCGATCCCGACCCTCTCCGAGTGCGTCGCCGTCCACCTCGCCTCGGCGCGGCGCACGAACCCCGAGGCGCGCCTGCTCGGCGTGAGCGTGAACACGGCGGCGCTCGACGAGGCCGGCGCGCGCGAGGCGCTCGCGGACGTCTCCGAGGAGACGGGGCTGCCGGCGGTCGACCCGGCCCGCACCGGCGTCGACGCGCTCCTCGAGCGGCTGCGGTGAAGGTCGCCTGCACGGCGCGCGTCGAGCGGTGGCCGGTCCGCGGGACGTTCGCGATCGCGCGGGACACCTACACCGAGGTCGAGGCCGTCGTGGTCGAGCTGCGCGCCGGCGGCGTCGTCGGCCGCGGAGAGTGCCGCCCGTACGCCCGGTACGGCGAGTCGGCGGCGTCGGTCCTCGCGGAGGTCGAGGCCGCGGCCCCGGCGGTCGCACGCGGCGCCTCGCGGGCGGCGCTGGTCGAGCTCCTTCCGGCCGCCGCGGCCCGGAACGCGCTCGACGCGGCGCTCCTCGACCTGGAGGCGAAGCGGAGCGGCCGGCCGGCGCACGACCTCCTCGGGGTCGGTCCGCCGCGCCCGGTCGAGAGCGCGTTCACGCTCGGGCTCGACACGCCGGCCCGGACGGCGGAGGCGGCCGCCGCGGCGGCGTCGAGACCGCTCCTGAAGCTGAAGGTCGCGGACGACGGCGTCCTCGCCCGGGTGAGGGCGGCGCGCGAGGCGGCGCCGGACGCGCGCCTGATCGTCGACGCCAACGAGTCGTGGACGCTCGCGTCCCTGGCCCGCCGGCTGCCGACGCTCGCCGCCCTCGGCGTCGCGCTCGTCGAGCAGCCGCTGGCGGCCGGCGAGGACGAGGCGCTGGCCGGGATCGACCGGGTCGTGCCGATCTGCGCCGACGAGTCGTGCCGGGGGGACGACCCGATCCCGGCGCTCGCCGGCCGGTACGACGCGGTGAACGTCAAGCTCGACAAGACCGGCGGCGTGACGACCGCCGTCCGGGTGGCGCGCGAGGCGCGGGAGGCGGGGTTCCGGGTGATGGTCGGCTGCATGGTCGGGACGTCCCTGGCGATGGCCCCGGCGTTCCTGCTCGCCTCGGAGGCGGACTTCGTCGACCTCGACGGCCCGCTCCTCCTCGCGCGGGACCGGGACGGGGGCGTGCGGGACGACGGAGTCCGCCTGCATCCGCCGCCGCGGGAGCTGTGGGGGTGAGCGCGGTCCGGGGGCGGACGGCCGGCGTCCCCTCTCGCCTCCGGGCCGCGTCGAGAAAGTCCTGCAGTCGGGAGGCGCGGGCTGCGTGTTCGGGATGGAACCCGAACCCGGAGTCGCCTCATGAAGCTTCCGATCCTCTCCGTTCTCGCCCTCGTCCTTCCTCTCGGGCCCGCCGCCCACCCGTCCCCGCCGGCCGACCTCCCCCCGGAGGTTCCCGTCGCCTGGTGGTCCGCGGTGCGGGCCGACCTGATCGCTCGGGAGTACCGGGCGAACGCCGTCGACGGGGCGCCGTTCGGCGGGTCCGGACCGGCGCTGCAGGCGCCGAACCGCGCCCAGGGGCTCCGGACGTGGTTCACCGAGGACGGGGTCCGGCTGGCGCGACGGACCGAGGACGCGCCGACGTGGTCCCTCGGGATGGCGCTGACCGGCGTCGGCCGCGGCGCCTCGGTCGTCGCCCCCGCCCCCGCGGCGCCGATCGCGAACGGGAACCGCGTCGAGTACCGGCGCGGGGGGCTGGTCGAGTGGTACGTGAACGACGAGCGCGGCGTCGAGCAGGGGTTCGACCTCGCGCGTCGACCGGACGGGCCGGCCGACGCGCCCCTCCGGATCGAGTTGACGCTCTCGGGGGACCTGGTGCCGACGGTCGGGGCCGCGGCGGCCCTGGTCGAGTTCGCCGACGCGGACGGCGCGACGGCGGTCACGCTGTCGAAGTTGGTCGCGTGGGACCGCACGCGGCGGCCCCTGCCCGCGCGGTTCGAGCTCGACGGCGCGACGCTCGCGCTGGTCGTCGACGACGCCGACGCGCTCTACCCGATCGTCGTCGACCCGCTCGCGTCGACGCCCGACTGGCAGAAGAACAACGGAGGCGGCGCCTACCGCGTGGCGACGGCGGGGGACGTGAACGGCGACGGGCTCTCCGACGTCATCATCTCCTCGCCGGCGCTCGACACCCTCTCCGGCTCGAACTCGCAGGGGCGAGCCTGGGTCTTCCACGCCAAGGCGAACGGGACCGGACTCGCGACGAACGCCGCCTGGACCGCGACGTTCGACGGCCACGGCGTCTTCTTCGGCGAGTCGATCTCGACCGCCGGGGACGTCAACGGCGACGGCTTCGCGGACGTGATCGTCGGGGCGCCGGGCGCCGAGATCGGGTCGCAGACCTCGGAGGGACTGGCGTTCGTCTACCACGGGTCGCCGACCGGGCTCGGGAGCGACCCGGCCTGGACCGCGCAGGGAGGGACGCCCGGCGCCCGCCTCGGCACGTCGGTCTCCACGGCGGGGGACGTGAACGGCGACGGCTACTCCGACGTGATCCTCGGCGCGCCGTTCACGTACTCGACCGCCGACGGACAGGTGCTCGTCCACTTCGGCTCGGCGGCGGGCCTCGTCGGTCCGCCGTGGAAGGTGTCGGGGCCGGACCACCTCGGGACCGTCGTCGCGACGGCCGGGGACGTGAACGGGGACGGCTACTCCGACGTCGTCGCGTGCCGGAGCGGCGGCGCGGTCAAGACGCGCGTCTATCACGGATCGGCGGCGGGGCTCCCCGCGACGCACGACTGGGCGACGAACGTCGGCGGCGACGCCGCGACGGCGGGGGACGTGAACGGCGACGGCTTCGCGGACCTCCTCGTCTCGTTCGACTCGAGCTTCGCGGCGAACCGGGTCGAGTGCTTCCTCGGCTCCGCGACCGGCCTCGGGAGCGCGCCGGCATGGACCCGGAACGGGTTCCGCAGCGTCTCCTCGGCCGGGGACGTCAACGGCGACGGGTACGCGGACGTGATCCTCGGGAACCTCGTGAGCTCGGACTCCCTGGGCCGCGTGAGCCTCTTCCTCGGCTCGCGCGACGGGCTCGCGTCGGAGAACGCCTGGACGTACGTGGGGACGGTGGCCGGCGGGCACCTCGGGCTCGACGTGGCGTGCGCGGGGGACGTGAACGGGGACGGGCTCTCCGACGTCATGGCGGCGGCCGACGACGGGCCCCGCGCGGTCGTCTTCCACGGCGGTACGCTCGGCCCGCAGGAGGTCGCCGGCTGGTCGATCGAGCACGGGCAGATCGACGCCGGGTACGGCTTCTCCGTCGCGAGCGCGGGCGACGTCGACGGCGACGGCTACGGCGACGTCGTGGTCGGCGCGCCGAACCACGACGCGGGGCACGTCGACGAGGGGAAGGTCTGGGTCTACCACGGGTCGGGCGATGGACTCGCGACGAACGCGTCGTGGACCTACACCGGGCAGCAGGCCGGGGCGCGCTTCGGGATCTCGGTGGCCTGCGCGGGGGACGTGAACGGGGACGGCCTCTCCGACCTCGTCGTCGGGGCGCCGGGATTCGACGGCGGCCAGGTCGACGAAGGGGCGGCGGTGCTGTTCCTCGCGCCGCTCTCGCTCACCGGCGACCTCCTCGAGATCGATCAGGCCGGGGCGGGCGCCGGGACGTCGGTCGCGTCGGCCGGGGACGTGAACGGGGACGGCTTCGCGGACGTGATCGTCGGCGCTCCGAACGCCACGGCGGGCCTCGCCGACGAGGGGCGCGCGGACGTCTGGCTCGGCGACGCGACCGGGTCGTACGCGCTGAAGCCGAGCGACTGGCACCGGGACGGCGGGAGCGCCGGCGCCCGTTTCGGGTTCTGTGTCGCGAGCGCGGGCGACGTGAACCGCGACGGATTCTCGGACGTCGTCGTCGGCGCGCCGAACGAGGGATCGGTCCAGGCGGACGCGGGGCGGGTCGAGGTCTGGCACGGCCGGTTCTCGGGACTCTCCGCTTCCTCCTCCTGGTCTCGCTTCGGCGACC
>JAUIEL010000362.1 GCA_030428825.1 bacterium | reverse complement strand
TCCAGAGCGACGTCGATGATCTCGCGCTTGCGCTCGCGACTCCAGGAGGCGACATCGTCCAGGATGACGCGGAACGGCGCGTCGGTCACCGAGTACAGCCAGGTGGCCGCGATCTCGTCGAGCGGCGGGCGGAGCGCGATCGCCGTCCAGACGACCAGCGCGAACATCGCGACGATCAGCCCCTTCATCACCCGCTCGAACGCCCGGTACCCGCCGAGCCGCACGAGCCCGTACGCCGCCGCCGAGTGCGCGATCCCGAAGACGACCTTCCCGCGCTCGGGCGAGAGGACGGGGACGAGCGCGTGGAAGGCGACGCCGCACGCGCTCATCAACGCCGCCCCGACGAAGAACGACCAGACGAACAGGTACCCGAGGAACAGCCCGCGCGCGAGGCGCCCCCCGCGGCCGAGCGCCCCCTCGAGGATCGTCTCCCCCGTGTCGAGCTGGTACCGCGCGAGCCCCTCGCTCAGGACCCACTTGAACGCCGCCCCGAGCACGACGACCCAGAGGACCGTGGTCCCGACCTTGTTGCCGGTGAACGCGCCGGTCGCGAGGTCGCCGGCGCCGACCCCGGTCGCCGCCACCAGCAACCCCGGCCCGATCGCCCGCAGGCCGGACGGACGGCTCACCGGCCGCTCCCCTCGCCGGTCGACGTCAACGTCAGGACGCTCACCTCCGGCGGACAGAGGAACCGGAGGCGCGGCGCCGGCGGTTGCTCGTGCCCGACGCCGCGGCTGACGTACAGGCGGCGCCCCTCGAGCTCGTGGAGCCCCCCGGCGGCGACCGCGCGCGGCACCGCGCTGAACGTCGCCGGCGGGCCGAAGCCGGGGAGCACGACCTGCCCGCCGTGCGTGTGGCCGGCGACGAGGAGGTCGACGCGCGTCCCCTCGCGGAGCAGGCGGACCGCCCCCGGCTTGTGCGCGACGACGATCCGGACGTCCGCGTCCGACGGCGCGTCCTCGAAGGCGCGGACCGCGGCCTGGCTCGCGGCCCGGATGCACTCGTTCGGGAGCCCGAGGATCGACACGTCCCGGTCGCGGAGGCGCAGGCGCAGGACCTCGTCGGCGAGCCGTCGCACCCCCGTCCCGGGGACGAGCGCGGCGAGCTCCTCCGGTTCGTCGCAGTCCCCCTCGACCAGGACCGTCGGCGCGACCGCCGCGAGCCGTTCGAGGAGCGCGCGGAGCCCGGGGAGGCGCTCCGCGAACCGCTCCGGCGGCCCCTGGTAGAGGTCGCCCGGCACGAGCACGAGATCGGGCGACGCCGCGACCAGCGCCTCGACCGCCCGCCGCTCGTACGCGCCGGCGGCGGACGTCTGCAGGTCGGCGAGCACGCCGACCCGGAGCGCGGACGCGCCGCCGCGCGCCGGATCGAGCCCGACGCGCGCCTCCTCGATCCGGAGGTCGAACGGCGCCCGGAGGTTCGCATGCAGCAGGACCGGGAGGAGGAGCACCCCGCACGCCCCGAGCGCCCGCGCCGCCGGCGTGACGCGACCTCGCCCCCGCGTCACGAGCCACGCGCCGACGACGGCGGGGACGATCAGCAGATCGTGCCAGAGGAGGTCGACGGCCCCCCAGCCGCGGCGCACGCGCGGGACGAGGACCGCGAGCTGGGCGGCCGCGATCGCGGCGACCGCGAGCCCGGCGCCGACGAGTCTCGCGAGGCCGATCGGCCTCGCGCCCCGCCGCCAGGCGAGCGCTCCGAACGCCGCCGCGAGACCGAGGAGCGCGTGCGCCGTCCCGAGTCCGTCGATCATCCGCGCATCGTATCGAGGCGGGTCGCGACCTCGCCCGGATCTCGGCCCGCCGCCCGGGGAGGAAGAAAAACGACGGATTCGTGGCCGAGGGCGCGCCGCCGCTGCGCACGGGGAGGCCGAACGACGACCGCCCCGCCCTCTCGAACCCCGGAGGTCCGCCATGTCCGTCCCGATCCCCCGCCTCGTCCTCGCCGCGATCCCGCTCGCCCTCCTCGTCGATCCGGCCGCCGAGGCGCGCGTCGACAAGCTCGAGGAGCAGAAGCTCGTCGCGGCCGACGCCGCCGCCGGCGACGAACTCGGCGACGCCGTCGCGATCGACGGCCCGCTCGCCGTCCTCGGCGCACCGAACGAGGACTCCCTCGGGTCCCTCTCGGGGGCGGCGTACGTCCTCGAGGAGGTCGGCGGGGTCTGGTCCGAGGTCCGGAAGCTCGTCGCCTCCGACGGCGCCGCGGGCGACGGGTTCGGGAACGCCGTCGCGGTCGCCGACGAGGTGATCGCCGTCGCGGCGAGGTTCGACGACGACGCCGGCTCGAACTCCGGCGCCGTCTACCTCTTCGAGCGCCAGGCCGGAGCGTTCGTCCAGACCCAGAAGCTCGCCGCGTCCGACGCGGCCGCGAACGGCGGGTTCGGCGCCGCCGTCGCGCTCTCCGGAGACACCCTGCTGGTCGGCGCGGTCGGCGACGGCGCGAACGGCTTCTTCGCCGGCGCGGCGTACGTCTTCGAGCGCCAGGGCGGCCTCTTCGTCGAGACCGCCAAGCTCCTCGCGAGCGACGGGCAGGCGAGCGACACGTTCGGTCTGTCGGCCGCGCTGGACGGCGGCGCCGCGCTCGTCGGCTCGTTCGCCGGCGGCCCGGCCGGCGCGAAGACCGGCGCGGCGTACGTCTTCGAGAAGAGCGCGGGCGCCTGGGCGGAGACCGCGAAGCTGACCGCGAGCGACGCGGCGGTCCCGAACGAGTTCTTCTCGTTCTCGCTCGCCCTCGACGGCGACCTCGCGGTGGTCGGCGCGCCGCGGAAGGACGGCGCGGCCGGCGCGAGGGTCGGCGCGTCGTACGTCTTCGAGCGACAGGGCGGCGCGTTCGTCGAGGTCGCGAAGCTGGTCCCCGCCGGCGCGAGCGCGAACGACGAGTCCGGGCGCGCGGTCGGTCTCTCGGGCGAGCTCGTCGTGGTCGGGTCGCCCTTCGCGGACGGCGCCGGGATCGATCGGCGCGGCGCGGCGACGCTGTTCGAGCGGCAGGGCGGCACGTTCGTCGAGGTCGCGACCCTCGCCGCGAGCGACGCCGGCGCCGACGCGTTCGGCGGCGACGAGCTCGGGACGGCGGTCGCGCTCTCCGGCCCGGTCGCCCTCGTGTCCGCGCCGCGGCACGACGGCGCGGCGGACCAGGGAGGCGCGGCGTACGTGTTCGACCGGCGCGCGCTCCCGTACGGCGGCGGCTGCCCGACCTCGGCCGGCGTCCTGCCGGCGTTCCACGTCCGCGGCCACCCCGAGGCGCCGAACCCGCTCCGCGTCGAGGTCGCCGGCGGACCCGCGTCGGCCTTCGGCGTCCTGTTCGCCGGTCCGACCGCCGGCTCCCTCCTCGTCGAGGGGTGCGAACTCCTGATCGATCCCGGCGCGCTGTCGGCCGTCGCGTTCGTCCTCGACCCGAACGGGGCGCTCGCCGCGGACGTCGTCCTGCCGGCCTCGGCGGCGGGGAAGGCGTTCGTCGCGCAGGCGCTCCTGCACGACCCGAACCTCGCCCCGACCCCCGCCGGCACGAACGGCCTGACCATCTCGATCGACTGAACCCGCCCCAGACCCGAAAGACACCGGAGCCGAACCATGAACCGATCCCTCTCCCTCCCTCGAACGATCCTCCTCGCGCTCGTCGCCCTGCTGCTCCCCTCGCCGGCGGCCCACGCGGCCAAGGACCCGGTCGACGAGCTGGTGAAGTCGGTCGAGAAGCTCGCGAAGGCGAACAAGTCGGAGCTGAAGTTCCACCGCAAGGAGTTCCAGAAGGCGCTCGACGAGATCTGCTTCGACCTCGAGGACCAGCTGATCACGCCGGAGGAGGCCGGCCAGCTCGCGGCGCTGGAGGTGGTGTCGTTCGTCCACCGCGCGCACGGCGCGGGCCGGAACACCGCCCTGGTGGCGAAGCAGCTCATCCTTTCGAGCGGGGTCCCGCCGGACAACGGAGTCGCGGTCATCGCCTTGGGAAACGTCCTCGCGACGCTCTCGAGCCAGGTCGAGAAGGAGGCGAAGAAGGTCGAGAAGGCGCTGACGAAGTTCCAGAAGAAGCTCGCCAAGCTCGGCACGGGGATGGCCCGGACGCCGATCCGCCCGGAGCCGACGAGGGCCCTCGGCGCGAACGACGCGGCCGCCGACGTGATCCGCACCTTCACGCAGAGCTCGATCGGCGTCGTGGTCGGGGTCTGGAGCGGGGAGACGCTCGATCTCACCGTCGGCGGCACGGCCGTGCCGCAGTCGACGGTGGCGGTCGAGGTGAGCGCGGACGGAGAGGTGCAGACGGTCCAGACGATCGCTTCCCCCGACGGGACCTTCGTCGCCACAATGGATGTCCCCGGGACGACGGCGCCGTTCGCCGACGTGACGCTGAAGCAGCACCAGGACGGAGGATCGCCCTGGGTGGCGGACGTCGAGTCGCTCGCGGCCGCCCTCGGGAACTGACGCCCCGCGGAGGAGGTCCGCGCCCATGGCCGAATCGCCCGCCGACGCGCTGACCCGGGAATGGGAGCTGTTCGACGCGGCGCTCGAGGTCGACCCCGAGCGCCGCGACGCGCTCCTCCGGCGGCGCTGCGGCGGCGACGCGTCGCTCCTCCGCCGCGTCGACGCCCTCCTGCACGCGCACGAGGCGGGGCCGCCGCCGCCCCCGGAGCGGCCGGCCGCCGACGCGCTCCGCCCCGGCGCGACGATCGGCGGCCACCGCGTCCGCCGCCTGATCTCCGAGGGGGGGATGGGCGCGGTCTGGGAAGCCGAGCAGTCGCGCCCGCGCCGGACCGTCGCGATCAAGGTCCTCCGCACGCCGCTCGCGTTCGGCCGGCGCGCGCGGGCCCGCCTCGAGCGGGAGGCGGAGGCGCTCGGACGGCTCCGCCACCCGGGGATCGCGCGGATCCACGAGGTCGGCTCGCTCGACGACGCGGCGGGAGGGGCGCCGTTCCTCGTGATGGAGCGGGTCGTCGGCCTCCCGCTGACCGAGTTCGCCGACCGACGCGCCCTCTCCCCCGCCGAGCGGCTCGAACTCCTCGCCGCGGTGTGCGACGCGGTCGAGCACGCCCACGGCGCGGGCGTCGTCCACCGCGACCTGAAGCCGGCGAACATCCTGGTCGAGGAGTCGGGCCAACCGAAGGTCCTCGATTTCGGGCTCGCGCGCGTCGACGCCGTCGCGGGCGAGGAGGACGGCGGCGGGGGCTCGCTCCTCACCGGGCACGGAGAGGTGTTCGGCACGCTCCCGTACATGAGCCCCGAGCAGGTCGCCGGCGACCCGGCCGCGGTCGACGCTCGCGCCGACGTCTACGCGCTCGGCGTGCTCGCCCACGAACTCCTCGCGGGCGCCCCGCCGCTCGACGTCGCGGACCGGACGCTGGTCGACGCGGCGCGGGTGATCCGCACCGAGGAGCCGACCCGCCTCGGCGCGCTCGACCGACGGCTCCGGGGGGACGTCGAGACGATCGTGGCGACCGCGATGGCGAAGGAGCGGGCGCGGCGCTACCCGACGGCCGCGGCCCTCGCCGCCGACGTCCGGCGCCACCTCGCGCGGCGCCCGATCGTCGCTCGCCCGCCGAGCGCGCTCTACCGCGCCCGGAAGTTCGCGTCCCGGCACCGCGCGCTCGTCGGCGGCGTCGGCGCGGCGCTCGTCGCGCTCTCGACCGGCCTCGTCCTCGCCGTGCTCGCCCTCGATCGGGCCCGCGCCGAGCGCGAGCGATTCGAGGAGATCCACCGCGTCTTTCGCGGGGTGCTCTCGAGCGCCGACCCGGACGAGGGGGACGGACCGGAGACGACGCTGCGCGACGTCCTCGACCGGACGTCCGACGAGATCGCGCTCGAGCTCGCGGACCGCGACGACCTCCGCGCGCCGATCGAGGAGACCCTCGGCGTCGCGTACATGGGGCTCGGGCTGTACGAGCGGGCGAAGATCCACCTCGACGAAGCCGCGCGGACCGCCGCGACGCTCCCGCGCGACGACGACACGCGACGGTCGATCCTGGCCTCGCTCGGCGAGCTCGCGTTCCGACGCGGACGCCTCGAGGAGGCCGCCGACCTCGCCGCGCGGGCGCTCGACGAGGTCGCCGCCCGGGACGACGTGTGGGACCTCCGCCGCCGGGCGCACTCGACGCTCGGGTACGTGCGACTCCAGCAGTCGCGGTTCGCGGACAGCCGCCGCCACTTCGAGGCGAGCCGCGACGCGGCGCGACGCCGGGGGAAGGGAGAGGCGCTCCAGACCGAGCTGTCGCTGGTCGAGCTCGACGACGCGGAGGGGAGGTTCGAGGCCGCGTTCGCGCGCCTGGAGGAGGTGATCGAGGAGTTCCGCCGGCGCGCCGGCGATCACGGGCAGCCGACCGTGCTCGCGCGGGCGAAGAGGCCGACGCTCTTGCGCCGCCTCGGCCGACTCGACGAGGCGGAGGCGGCCGCCCGCGCGTCCGTCGGGGACCTG
Source organism: bacterium (assembly GCA_030428825.1). Classification (GTDB taxonomy): domain Bacteria; phylum Planctomycetota; class B15-G4; order B15-G4; family JADJEK01; genus JAUIEL01. The sequence continues at coordinate 835 of JAUIEL010000362.1, read as the reverse complement.
CGGCGCCTCTACGGGCCGGACCACCACCGGGTCGCGTACGGGCTCCTCTCGCTCGGGAACGTGCTGGCGACGCGCGGGGACGCGGCGGAGTGCGAACGGGTCCTGGCCGACGCGATCGCCGTCTACGAACGTTCGGTCGACCCCGACCACCCCCACCTCGCGATGGCCCGCGCCCAGCTCGCCACCAACCTCGTCCGCGGGGGGCGGGCGGCCGCGGCGCTCCCGCTCCTCGAGACGGCCCTCGAGACGTACGAACGGGTCGACGCCGGGAGCGCGCGTCACGCCGTGGCCGTCGGCTTCCTCGGGCGCGCCCACCTCGCCCTCGGCCGCCTCGACCAGGCGGAGCGCGCGTTCGAGCGGGCGTTGGCGATGCAGGCGACCCTCTTCGGGGAGGAGCATCACGAGCTCTCCCCGACGCTCGGCGAGCTCGCCAAGGTGTCGCTCGCGCGCGGCGATCCGGAGACCGCGGAGACGCGGCTGCGACGCGCGGTCGAGCTCGACCTCGCGCACCGAGGAGACCGGACGATCGAGGCGGCGATCTCGCTCCTGAACCTCGGCGTCGTGGTGCGGGAGCGGGGCCGGCCGGAGGAGGCCGAGTCGTGGCTCCGCCGCGCCCTCGCGGCGTGCCACGCCTCGTTCCCGCCGCACCATCCGACGACGCTCGACGCCTGGGGACACCTCGCGGTCTGCCTCGACCTCGCCGGCCGGCCGGACGAGGCGGCCGACGCGTTCGGCGAGCTCCTCGCCGGGCGGCGCGCGCGCGGGGACGCCGCTCCCGCGGAGCTCGCGCTGCTGCTCGGACGGATCGGGCGCTGCCGGCTCGAGGCGGGCGACG
>JAUIEL010000361.1 GCA_030428825.1 bacterium | reverse complement strand
CGCCGTGGCGAACGCGAAGACGTTCCCGAACGCGTTCCTCTCCTACAGACCGCTTCCGGTCATCCCCATGAGGAACTCGGCGTTCGACTTCGTCTTCCGCATCTTCTCGACGAGGAGCTCCATCGCCTCGACCGGGTTCATCTCGTTCAGGACCTTCCGAAGGATCCAGACGAGCTTCAGCTCCTCGGCCGTGAAGAGGAGGTCCTCCTTGCGGGTGCCGGAGCGGTTGATGTCGATCGCCGGCCAGACGCGCTTGTCGGCGAGGCGGCGGTCGAGGTGGAGCTCCATGTTCCCCGTCCCCTTGAACTCCTCGAAGATCACCTCGTCCATGCGGGAGCCGGTCTCGATCAGGCCGGTCGCCATGATCGTGAGCGAGCCGCCGAACTCGATGTTCCGCGCCGCGCCGAAGAAGCGCTTCGGCTTCTGGAGGGCGGACGCGTCGATGCCGCCGGAGAGGATGCGGCCGGAGTGCGGCGCCTCGGTGTTGTAGGCGCGGCCGAGGCGGGTGATCGAGTCGAGGAGGATGACGACGTCGCGGCCGTGCTCGGTCAGGCGCTTCGCCTTCTCGATCACCATCTCGGCGACGGTGATGTGGCGGGACGCCGGCTCGTCGAACGTCGACGACACGACCTCCCCCTTCACGTTCCGCTGCATGTCGGTCACCTCCTCCGGCCGCTCGTCGATGAGCAGCACGATGAGGTAGACCTCGGGGTTGTTCGTCGTGATCGCGTTCGCGATCTTCTGCAGCAGGACGGTCTTGCCGGTCCGGGGCGGCGCGATGATCAGCCCGCGCTGCCCCTTCCCGATCGGCGAGACCAGGTCCATGATCCGCATCGCGATCTCGCTCGAGTCGGTCTCGAGCGTGAACCGCTCCTCCGGGTAGAGCGGCGTGAGGTCCTCGAACGCGACGACGTGGGCCGCCTTCTCCGGCGCCTCGAAGTTGATCTCCTCGACGCGCAGCAGCGCGACGTACTTCTCGTTGTCCTTCGGCGGGCGGATCTGGCCGGAGATCACCTGGCCGGTCCGGAGGCCGAAGCGCCGGATCTGCGAGGGCGAGACGTAGATGTCGTCGGGGGACGGCAGGTACGAGTAGTCGGGCGAGCGGAGGAAGCCGAACCCGTCGGGGAGGATCTCGAGGACCCCCTCGCCGGACATCTCCGCCGTCGCGTTCTTCAGGATCCGAAAGACGAGGTCCTGCTTCTTCACGCCCTGCGGGACGTCGATCCCCTCCACGTCCGCGATCTCGGAGAGCTCCTCGACCGGGAGCCGCTGCAGCTCGGAGAGGTGCATGTCGCCCGACCGCATGCGCTGGACGAGGTCGGCCGTCTCCTTGGCGACGTCCTTCGGGATCGGCGGGCGGGCCGCGACCTTCTTCCGTCGTCCGCGCGCCGCGGACTCGTCCTCCTCGACGTCGTTCTCGACGTCGGGGATGTCGTTCGGATCGATCTCGTACTCGTGCGCCGCCGAGGGCTTCGTCGCCGCCTTCTTCCGCCGCCCGCCGCGCGACGCGCTCGCCTTCTTCTTGCTCGCCTTGCCGCCGCGCGGGGAGTTTTCCCGAGCCATGTCGTTTCGTGCTCCGTCTTCGATCTGGCGCCCCGGCGAGGAAGCCGCGGGGCGTCTCCGATCAACCTTCGTTCGGTGGGGAGGAGGAGGGGTTCGATCGCGAGACGGAACCGCCGCCCGGAGGTCTCGCGTCGAGCTGAGAGAGGAGTTCTTCGTGGATCGCCCCGACTCGGGCGCGAGTCGACTCGAGCGAGCCGACGTTCTCTATCATATACTCGGCGGCGGCCTTCTTCCTCTCGATCGGCATTTGGTTTTTTTCGCGCCGCGCGAGCTCGTCGGCGTCCCAACCACGCGTCGTCCGGACGCGCTCCTCGCGCACCTCGCGCGGCGTGTCGACGAAGGCGCGGGTGTCGCAGAGCCGATCGAGCGGTGACTCGAGGAGGAGCGGCACGTCGAGGACGACGATCCGCGGCGGGCCGTCCGCCGCGGCGAGACGGGCGAGCTCCCGCTCGACGTCGCCGCGGACCCGGGGATGGACGATCTCCTCGAGCGTCCGCTTCCGCGACGCGTCCGAGAAGACGACGGCGGCGAGCGCCGGCCGATCGATCTCGCCGGCCGGATCGAGCGCCCCGTCCCCGAACGCGGCGACGATCTCCTCTTTCACCTCCGGGCGGCGGAGGGCGGCGTGGGCCAGGGCGTCCGCGTCGAGGACGACGGCGCCGTGCTCGGCGAACAGGCGGGCGACGGTCGACTTCCCGCTCCCGACGCCTCCCATCAGTCCGACGACCAGCAGCTTCGACACGCGACGTGCTCCAGGGGGGAGGTGGGTTGGGGGTGTGGGCGACAAGTCATTGGTGCGAGCGCACTTGCGCACCCAGCGTCGCGGAGGGGCCGCGCTCGCGCGTCGGCGAGAGCGGCGGGAGCGGGGCGGACGTCCTCCCCCGGACGGCCTTCCTCATGGTACGACCGCGGGAGGCGCGCTTGCAAGTCCGGGCCCGCCGCGCGGTTTCGGCCTCAACCCCCGGCCGCACCGTTGCTTCCGGGTCGCACGCCCGTATAGTGCTCACGTCTTCCGCCCGGCACTCGTCGATGGGTGACGGCCGGCCGCGCGAGGACCCAGTCCACCGACCCTTCTCGGAGAATCCCGGATGACTCGTCGTGAACGTGGCGCCACCGTGAGCGTGATGTGGCTGATCTTCATGATCGTCTTGCTCCTCGGCGCCGGCGCCTACATCTATGCCGTTCAGAGCGAGATCCAGAAGGCCCGGAACGACGCGGCGAAGGCGGAGCGGCAGCTCTCCGACATGGACGACCAGCTCCTCGCGGCGCGCGAGCGTCACCAGGAGCTGTCGACGCTCGTCGGGTACCGGGACAGCGCCAACGCGGGGAACAACTCCTCGAAGTCGGCGATCTCCTCGAAGATCGAGGAGCTGAAGGGGCGCTACCCGAACGACATCGCCAGCGGCGACAACACGCTGGAGGCGATCTTCGAGCGCCTCATGGCGATGGCGGACGCCGAGAAGGCCTCGGCCGCGCAGGCGGCGCAGAACTTCCAGGCCGAGACCGCGAAGCGGACCGAGGCGGAGACCGCCAAGGACACGATGCGGTCGAGCTTCGAGGACCAGCTCTCGTCGGCGAACTCGGACCTCCGCGACGCGCGCGACCAGGCGTCGTCGGCGCAGTCGCAGGCCGACTCGCAGATCAGCTCGCTCCAGGACCAGCTCGGGGACGCGTCGACGCAGATCCGCGAGGTCCGGACGCAGATGGAGAGCGCCATCGCCGCCGCCGCGCAGGAGAAGACGGCGATCGAGGGGCGCAACTCCGAGCTCGCGCAGAAGCTGAAGCTCCTCGGGACCGACGAGGACCCGATGGCGGTCGACGGCAAGGTGATCGAGGTCGGCGACCGGACCGGGCTCGTCTTCATGGACATCGGCAGCAAGGACCTCCTCCGCGCCGGCGTGAAGTTCGACGTCTTCCGGTACGCCAAGGGCGGCGCGCTCGTCCGCAAGGGGACCATCGAGGTCCGCGACGTCGATCCGGAGTCCGCGATGGCCGCGATCGTCCAGGAGCTCGATCCGCTCGATCCGATCGCGCCGGGCGACGTGCTGGTGAACCCGGCGTTCAACCGCGATCGGTCGAAGGTGTTCGCCCTGATCGGGACCTTCCCGGTCTACGGCCGTTCGTTCCTCGAGAGCCGCCTCCGCGCGCAGGGCGCCGAGGTCGAGTCCGAGGTGAACGCGCGGTGCGACTTCGTCATCCTCGGCCAGAAGGCGCCGGACGAGGACGCCCTCGAGATCGCCGAGCTCCCGGGGTACAAGACCGCCAAGGAGCTCGACATCCAGATGCTCCGCGTGCGGGACGTCGACCAGTTCCTCCGTCCCTGAGGGACGATCGCGCAGACCCGCTTCCGAGAACGTGGGGGGCGGCCCGGGCCGGACGGCGCGGGCCGCCTTCCTCGTGCAGCGCCGGCCGGCGACCGCTTCTTCCGCGGACGGTCCGGCCGGTAGAGTGACCCGCGTATGGCCGATTCCCAGACGCCGCCGGCGCCGCCGCCCGATTCGTCGGACCCGGAGCCGCTCGGGAAGCAGATGACGTTCTCGGAGCACCTCGAAGAGCTCCGCGGGCACGTCAAGCGGTCGGTCGTCGCGCTGGTGCTGCTGGTGGTCGTCGCCTTCGCCTTCCAGGACGCGCTGGCCCACCTGGTGATGCTCCCGTTCCTCGACGCGATCACCTGGATCAAGGACCACGGCCGGCCGGACATCGATCCGCGGCTCACGACGATCGACCCGACGGAGGCGGTCTTCTTCCACCTGAAGATCGCGTTCTACGCCGCCCTCATCCTCGGGCTGCCGTACTTCCTGTACGAGATGTGGCGGTTCATCGCGGCCGGCCTGTACGCGAAGGAGCGGAAGGCGGTCATGCGCGTCCTGCCGGTCTCGTTCGTCCTGCTCGCGATCGGCATCGCGTTCTGCTTCTTCGTCGTCCTGCCGATCGGGCTGCGGTTCATGCTCGGCTACGGGAACCCGGAGTACATCAAGCCGGAGATCCGGGTCGAGTCGTACCTCAGCTTCGTCGTCATGCTCTCCCTGCTGATGGGGGTGGTGTTCCAGCTCCCCCTGGTGCAGGTCGTCCTGGCGAAGTTCTCCATCCTCCCCGCGAGGACGCAGTCGGAGTATCGTCGCGCCTTCATCATGGGGTCGCTCGTCGCGGCGGCGGTGATCACGCCGACCGGCGACGCGGTGACCCTGCTCCTCGTCTCGGTGCCGATGTTCGTGCTGTACGAGATCGGCATCCTCGCTGCCCGTCGCGTCCGGACGTGACCTGAGGGATCGAACGTCATGCAGATCGGCCTGGTCGGCTTCGCGGGAGCGGGACGCTCCACGCTCTTCACCGCGCTCTCGGGGCTCCAGCCGACGCCCCCGTCCGGCAACCCCCTGACCCACACGAGCACCGGCGTCGTGAAGGTCCCGGACGTCCGCCTCGAGTGGCTGCGCGACCTGTTCCAGCCGAAGAAGTACACGCCGGCGACCGTCGAGTTCGTCGACTTCGCCGGCATCCCCCGGACGGCGGAGAAGGGGAAGGCCGAGCTGTTCGCGAAGATTCGCGAGTGCGACGCGCTGATCGGCGTGGTCTCCGCGTTCGACGGCGCCGCCGACGAGGGAGACGTCGGCGGGAGCCCGGGGGCGCGCCTGAAGGGGCTGCAGGAGGAGTTCCTGTTCGCGGACCTCGAGATCGTCGAGCGCCGGATCGAGCGGATCGAAGAGAACCTGAAGAAGGGGAAGACGAAGACGAAGGACCGCGACGAGCGCGAACTCGACCTGATGAAGCGGTGCCGCGACCGGCTGGAGGAGGGGGCGACGCTCGAGGGGATCGCGAAGAGCGCGGACGAGGAGGCGCTCCTGACGAGCTACCGCTTCGCCCAGCAGAAGCCGCTCCTCGGCGTCGTGAACGTCGGGGAAGGGACCGACCTGGAGGAGGTCCGGGCGGCGGCCGCGGGCGAGGTCCGGATCCCCGTGTTCGCGATCTGGGGACAGGTCGAGGCGGAGATCGCGACGATGCCGGAGGAGGAGCGCGGCGCGTTCCTCGAGGAGTACGGCCTGACCGAGCCGGCGGTCCGCGCGGTGATCCGCGGCGCCTTCGAGGCGACCCGCAGCATCCCGTTCTTCACCGTCGGCGAGGACGAGGTCCGGGCCTGGGTCATCCGTCGGGGCGAGAGCGCGCTGATCGCGGCCGGGAAGATCCACTCCGACATCGCGCGCGGCTTCATCCGCGGCGAGGTGACCGCGTTCGAGGACCTGAAGGCGGCCGGCTCCGAGCGCGAGGCGAAGGCGCAGAACAAGATGCGGCTCGAGGGGAAGGAGTACGTGGTGCAGGACGGCGACATCGTCCACTTCCGGTTCAGCGTCTGACGATGGCGGCCGGGCGCGACGAGCGGACGGCGGTCGTGCTGTCGGTCGGCGAGGAGCTGCTCGCCGGCGACATCCGGGACACGAACCGGGAGGAGGTCGCGGCCGCGCTGCGCGAGCTCGGGTTCGACGTCCGCGGGCTCCGGACGGTCGGCGACGGCGCCGAGGAGATCGCGGAGGCGGTGACCGCGGCGGCGGCGCGCGCGTCGGTGGTGATCCTGACCGGCGGGCTCGGGCCGACCGAGGACGACCGGACGCGGCACGGCCTGGCGCGGGCGGCCTCCGACGAGCTGGTGTTCGACGAGGAGGAGCTGGGACGCATCGCCGACCTCTTCGCGCGGGTCGGCCGGGCGATGTCCGAGTCGAACCGCGTGCAGGCGTACCGCCCGAGTCGGGCCCGCTGGATCGAGAACCGCCACGGCACCGCGGCCGGCCTCCGGGCGGAGGTCGCGGGCGCGCTCGTGGTCGCGCTCCCCGGCCCGCCGTTCGAGATGCGGCCGATGCTGGCGGAGGTCCTCCTCGAGGACGTCGTCGGGCGGTTCGGGCCGGGCGCGGCGCCGCCCCGGGTGAAGGTCCGGGCGCACGGCCTCTCCGAGTCGATCGTCGGGGAGCGGGTCCGGGAGTTCATGGGCGAGGGGGCCGACCCGCGCGTCGGGATCACGGTCTCCGGGGGGATCCTGACCGTGACCGCCACCTCGCACGCGGCCGACCGGGCGAGCGCGGAGCGCGCGGTCGAGGCGGTCGGCCGGACGGTCGCGGAGCGGCTCGGCCCGAACGTCTACGGCCGCGGCGACGTCACCCTGGAGGAGGCGACGGTCGCGTCGCTCCGACGGGCCGGGATGACGTGCGCGACCGCGGAGTCGTGCACCGGGGGCCTCGTCGCGAGCCTCCTGACGCGGGTCCCCGGCTCGTCCGACGTCTTCCTCGAGGGGTGCGTCACCTACTCCAACGCCGCCAAGTCGGCTCGGCTCGGCGTCCCGGCGGAGACGATCGAGCGGCACGGCGCCGTGAGCGAGGAGGTGGCGCGCGCGATGGCCGAGGGGATCGTCCGGACGTCGGGCGCCTCGGTCGGAGTCTCCCTCACCGGCGTCGCGGGGCCCGGCGGCGGGACCGCCGAGAAGCCGGTCGGACTCGTCTGGCTCGGCCTGCGGGTCGACGGCGTGACGCACGCGCGGCGCATCGTCCTGCCGGGCGACCGCGAGACCGTGCAGCTCCGCGCGGCGCGGGCGGCGCTCGACCTGGTGCGGAGAGGCGCGAGCGGCACGCTCGGCGTGCGCTGACCGTCCGCGCGCGGCGCCGCGAAGTCGCGGCGGCCGGGGAGCGTTGCCCGCGGCGAGGG
>JAUIEL010000360.1 GCA_030428825.1 bacterium | reverse complement strand
GCCGTCCGCCCGGTCGCCCTCCGGCAGGTGATGACGATCGCGCGCGCCTGCGAGGGGACGCCGGTCTCGGGCATGGGCGGCGTCGAGAGCGGCGCCGACGCGGCGCAGTTCATGCTGGTCGGCGCGTCGACCGTCCAGGTCTGCACCGGCGCGATGCTGCACGGCTACGAGATCATCGAATCGCTCTGCGCGGGGCTCGGGGAGTTCATGGAGAAACACGGCTTCGAGCGCCCCGCCGACTTCGTCGGCCGGTCGCTGCCGTACTTCGACACGCACGCCGGCCTCGTCGCGCGCCAGAAGGAGGCGAAGCGCGAGGCGACGACGAACCGGGACTCGATGTGGAAGGGGGACATCGCCAACGAGACCCGGAGCCTCACCGGCGAGGACTGAATCGGGCGCCGGCCGGGCGCAACGGGCCGAGCGATCCTCCCAAGCCATTTTTTCAGAATGACTTGTAGAGCTTCGCATCGACCGCCCCCCGGCCGAGCGGCCGCTCCGCCCTCACTTCGCGACGGGTTTCGAACGAGCACCGTCACCCGTCGATCTCCCGCCCGCCCCGAATTCTCCAGAGGACGAGGGTCCGGGCGGCCGAAGATCGTGTCAGCGCGCTCCGAACACGCCGTTCGTCGACGTGAGTCGCGCCGAGGGTGCCGATCCTCGAGTCCGCCGGACGTGTCATGCTTCAGGGTCCACGAGGAGGAAGCCGGATCTCGGGCTTCTCGCTCGTCGAGGTGATGATCACCATGAGCGTGGTGGTCGTGGGGCTGCTCGCGGTCGCGACCGCCGCCCACTCGACCAGCCTCCTGCGAAAGCGCGGCGCCGAGGAAGGCGCCGTCTTCGCGGCCATGGTCGGTCGTCTGGAGTGGGTGCGCAGTCAGCTCTACTCCGACTCCGCCTTCCACGACGCCTCGATGGCCGCCCTCGCGGCCGGCGGCGCGCACGTCCAGTCGTTCCTCGTCGACGCGGACGGCGACGGGATCCAGGACCTCGGCGGGACGAAGCAGAACGCCGCGGCGCCGATCCTCGAGGTGACGGTGGCGGAGGACGGGACGCACGACAGGGACGACCTGGTCCGCGTCTCCATCGCCGCGACGTGGTACGGCGTCGGAGGAGTGCGGACGCGGAGCCTCGACGCCGTCGTGGCGAATCGGCGGGGCTACGACGGATGACGCGTCCCACGAACCGAGACGCCCGGGGGTTCTCCCTGGTGGAGGTCATGGTCACGATGTTCTGCCTCGGCATCATCGGGGTCGGCGTCGCCGGCGTCAGCGCCTCCTCGAGTCGGTCGCTGAACGTCAACGCGACCGCGCTCGAGTGCCGGATGCGGGCGGATCGTTGCGTCGAGCGGATCGAACGCCACCTTCGGGCGGCGAGCCTGGCGTCGCTGGAGACGCTGCCGCCCGGCTTCGAGACCCCCCAGCCGCTCGTCGAGGGCGTCCCGGCGGACGACCTCCGCTGGCTCTGCTTCGCGTACGACCCCGGGCAGGCCGACGCGCTGCCGACCGCCGGCGCCGTCCAGTACTCGATCGAGACGACGGCATCGGCCGGCGACCCGACGAACGGCGTCGACGACGATCAGGACGGGCTCCTCGACGAGGTCGATCTCGTGCTCCAGCGGCCGGGGGCGGCGGCCGAGACCGTCTCTCGCGACGTGACCCAATGCAGCTTCACGCTCGACGGACGCACGCTCACGCTTTCGGTCGTGGTCCGGATGCGAATGCCCGATGGTGCCCCGACCACCGCGCGCGCGACGCGCACCGTGGAGATCCGCAATGATTGACCGCTCCCGAGCGATCCGACGGGAGGAAGGGAACCTGTTGTTCCTCGTCGTCCTGCTGATTGTCCCGCTCGCCAGCCTCGGCGGCGCGATGCTGACCCTCGGCAATCGGAACCTGGTCGAGCAGGACGCGGCGAAGAGCCGCGCGATCGCGCTGATGAACGCGGAGTCGGGACTCGACGCCGCGCTCGCTCAGCTCCTGGCGAACCCGAACGACCTCGAGCCCGTGACCGCGACCGTCGACGGCTCCCAGGCGCTGCGGTACCGCGTCACCTTCGAGGACCTCGGAGAGGACGCGGTCGACAACGACGGAGACGGCGACGTCGACGAGGAGGACGAGCGGCAGTTCGTCCGCCTCGTCTCGCGCGGCTCGGTGAACGTCACCGGCTACGACGGGGACGGCGACCCGATCTCGTCCCCCGGCGCGCGATCGTACGTGAAGCAGCTCCGGGCGATGGGACGGGCGCTCTCGGGACTGCCGCAGTTCCCGTACGCGGTCTACCTCGGCGACCCGAACGCCGAGGTCCAGCTCAACGGCAACTCGTTCGTCATCGACGGGCACGACACCAACCCGGACGGGACGGCCGGCGGGGAGGCCTCCGTGGCCGGGATCTCGACGACCGGGGACCCCGACGACATCCTCGATCAGCTCACCGCCCAACAGCTCGACAACGTGGTCGGCGAGGGCGGCGACGCGAGCGTCGGGAACGTCGCCGGGATCGACCTCCAGCACTACATCGACCTCTACAAGGGGGCCGCGGACATCTCGTTCGCCGAGAGCACCCACCACACGAGCGACCTCGGCAACTACGACGAGGGCGACTTCAAGATCACGCACGCCGTCGGGACGCTCAAGATCTCGGGCGGCAGCCAGGGGGCCGGGCTCCTCCTCGTGGAGGGGAACCTCGTCATCTCCGGCGCCTGGGACTACGTCGGCGTGGTGATCGTCACCGGGCAGGTGATCTTCCGTGGGGGCGGCGGCGGGAAGCGGATCTTCGGGACCTGCCTCGTCGAGGGGGACGTGTTCGAGTCGTACCACCACGACTCGGAGGACCTCGAACTCTCCGGGACCGTCGACATCCTCTACTCGACCGCGGCCCAGTCCGCCGTCGGCGACGCGGTGAAGGACTTCACCCTGTTCGGGTGGCAGGAGCTGTGATGCTCGCGGTCCTCTCGACGCTCACGGCGCTCGCGTTCGCGCTCCCCTCCTCCGCCGAGGAGGCGGCCGCCGCCGAACGCGAGCCCCCTTCGCTCGACGTCCTCGCGGCCCGCCTCGAGTCGTCCGATCGGGCCGTCCGGGACGGCGCCGCCGAGAGTCTCGCCCGGCACGACGACGCGCGGGACGTCTGGAAGGCGGTGGAGAAGATGCTCCGCTCCGAGTCGCCGAGCACCCGCCGCGCGACGATCCGGGTGATCCGGAAGCTCCGGATCGAGGAGGCCGACGCCGCCGTCGCCCGACTCCTGCGGAAGGACCCCGACCCGAAGGTCCGGCGGGACGCGTCCCACGCGCTGGCCGAGGTCGCGCCGAGGAAGGCCGTGAGCCGCCTCCGGTCCGCCGCCCAGTACGACGACGATGTGATCGTCCGCCGCGCGGCGATCCAGGACCTCGGCCGCCTCGGCTCCCTCGACGCCGCCCGCACGCTCTGCGACCTCCTCGAGGAGGCGATCGCCGCCGACGACGCCTACCTCTCGACGCTGGCGCAGCGCTCCCTGACGCTGGCGACCGGCCGGTCGTTCGGAACGAACCTCGAGGGGTGGCGTCACTGGATCGCGACTCGAGAGACCGTGTCGACCGAAGTGTTCGTGACGCCCGACCGACCTTGACGACTTGCACCGGGTGCCGGAGAGGACCGATTCGATGACGAGACGATGGATCTGGGTCGCGGCCGCCGTGGCCGTGGCCGTGAGCGCGGACGACGCGATGGCCAAGAAGCCGCAGAGCGCCAAGGCGCCGCTCGTGCGCCCGGACGTGTCGCCGCCGGACGACGACGCGAAGGGGCGGGTGGAGATCCGGGACCACAAGAACGAGGGGCGGTTCGAAGTGAAGGCGATGGCCCTCGACACCGCCGGGACGTTCGACGTCCTGGTCGAGGACGGAGTCGGCGCCGGGACGTTCACCTCGGTCGGACAGCTCGCCCTCGACGACGGCGACCTGAAGCTCCGGCTCGACGAGGACGGCGCCGGCCTTCCGCTCGGCGTCGGCGCGGCGGCGGAACTCGTGGGGCGCGGCGTCCGCGTGGAGAGCGGCGCCCAGGTGTTCCTCCAGGGCGTGATCCCGGACTTCCCGCCGAAGAACGTGAACAAGGGCGGCGCCTGGTCGCGCGGCAAGGTCGCGATGACGCGCCCCGTCGCGACGCCGCCGGACGACGACGCGAAGGGGACGCTCGAGGTCCGCACGAAGAAGAAGGACAACCGCGACCGCTTCACGGTGAAGGCGCAGAAGCTCCCGACCGACACCGTCACGTTCCACCTGTTCCTCGAGGATGCGGTCGGTTCCATGACGTTCGTCGACCTCGGCGCGATGGACGTCGACGACGACGGCGACCTCCGGTTCGACGTCGACACCTGGAGCGGCGCGCCCCTGCCGGGCGGCGTCGCCGACGTCGAGGAGCTCGCGGGACGGGCGCTCGAGGTCCGCGGCGACGACACGTTCACGTACCTCGGCACGACGGTGCCGGCGTTCTTCGAGGGGAAGAAGAAGAAGGCGAAGGCGAAGTTCTCGCTCGCCGGCGCGGGAGGCTCCGCGAAGGCGACCGTCGAGTCGCACGCCCAGGCGCCGTACGAACGCCTCTCGATGAAGATCGAGACGACCGTGATCGACGGGACGGTCGACCTGTTCGTCGAGGACCCGTCGTCCAGCACCCTCACCGTCGTCGCCTCGCTCGAGACCGACGGCTCCGGGAAGGCGAAGTTCTCGGTCAGCACGAAGAGCGGCGCGCCGCTCCCGTTCGGCGCGAACCTCTCCGAGCTCGACGGGATGGCCGTCGAGGTGCGGGACACCGGCGGGGGGACGCTGATGAGCGGCACGTTCGCCGCCCCCTGAACCCGCCTCGCGCACCGACGCGTCGCCCGCCGCCCCCGGACTCCTCGGGTCGGTCGGGCGGCGCGGTCGTCTCAGCCCTCCCGCGCCGCGGCGCGCCCCGACTCCTCGAGCAGCAGCATCTGCACCCGCTTCAACTCCTTCATCTGATCGAGGTGGTTCCGCATCTCGGCCAGGTACGCCTTCATGAAGGCGATCGACTGCATCGCGAACAGGAGGACGACCCCCTGGATCACGAGCATCCGCGTCGAGGTCCCGTCGTCCGCGGCGAACAGACCGTACGCCGCCCAGGCCGCGGGGACGGTCGCGAGCGTCACCACGGACCAGACGAGGACCCGCACGGTCCGGTCGCGCGCCTCGAACTTCGAGACCGCCCGCTCGAGGTCCGCGCGCCCCGGGTGAGCGTCGAACCGCTCCGCCCCCGCGAACGCCTCCCGCAACAGGTCTCCGAACTCGCTCATCTCTCGGTCCTTTCGAGCTGCTCCCGCAGCTTCCGCTTCAGGTGGTGGAGACGCGACCTCACCGTCCCCTCGGGGAGGCCCATCGCGGTCGCGATCCGCGCGAGGTCGTACCCCTCGACGAATCGCATCCAGAGGAGCGCGCGCGCCTCGGGCGGGAGGCGGGGCAGGGCGTCCCGCAGCGCGCGGACCCGCGGGTCCTCGTCGGGCCGCTCCGGCGTGGGGGCCGCCGCCGACTCGACGTCGCCCGAAGCCGGCGGCGGGCGGCGCCGCGCCTCGTCCGCCGCGCGACGCGTCACGATCGAGTACGCCCACGGACCGAACCGCTCGGCGTCCCGCAGCCTCAGCAGCCCCGACGAGATCGAGAGCCAGCTCTCCTGGAGGACGTCCCACGCCGCCGCCTCCCGCCCCGTCAGCCGGTACGCGTGCCGCCAGAGCCGCTCCTGCCACCGCTCGGCGAGGCGCGCGAACGCCCGGGCGTCTCCCTCGCGGCTCCGCAGCACGAGCCAGGCGTCCAGGACGGTTTCGCGGCGATCGAACATCGGTCCTCCGCCCCGAGAGTCGCGCCACGACGGACGGAGGTTCAAGCGAAATGCACTCTCGTCGTGGACGCGCCCGAGACGAGCCGGGGCTCCCCCCCGCGCGTCGCGGAGGGGAGCCCCGGACCGGCGCCGAGTCCTCGCCGGACGTCGGCGGGCGAGGACCGGCGGTCAGAACCCTACGGTCACCGGGGCGGAGCAGGCGCCGCCCCCCGTCTCGCACACCATGTACGTGAGCGATCCGCTCCCCTTGAACGTCGTCGCGTCCGTGAACGCGCCGTCGTTCGAGGTCGTCGCCAGGAGGCTCCCGTCCCGGTGGATCTCGACCGTCCCTCCCGACGCCCCGCTCCACGTCAGGTCGACCGTCCACTTCCCCTTCACCTTGTATCCGTTCGCGACGAGCGTGAGGCCGGACCCGCCGCCCGTGGTCGTCGTGAAGCTCCAGACGTCGCCGGTCGTCGTGCCGCTCGCGTTGACCGAGTCGACCCGCCAGTAGTACGTCGTCCCCGCGGAGAGCGCCCCCGGGTCGAACGCGGCGCCGGCCTGGTTCCCCTGCAGCTCGCCCGCGTCCGGAGTGGAATCGGTCCCGAAGTAGACGTCGTTCGAAGTGGCGCCGGACCCGACGCTCCAGCTCAACGTCGCGCCGGTCGAGACGCCGGTCGCGCCGTTCGACGGACTCGGCGCGGTCGCCTTCCCCGGCGGCGAGCCGCCGCCCTGGCCGAGGTCGACACGGAAGTTCTCGAGCGTGCATCGCATCCGGTTCGCCTGGATCGGCGTGAACCGCTGCATGCAGAGGTCGTCCGAGTAGTCCATGTAGTTGTCGGTCGGGTCGGAGCTCCCGCACGTCGTGCGCGAGCACGCCCCGGAGAACATCGGGGACGACTCGGGGTTCGTGTCGCAGATCAGGTCGCCGTTCGACGCGCAACCGCCGGCCGAGGCGCAGCCTCCCTGGAAGGTGTGATACAGCCCCAGGTAGTGCCCGACCTCGTGGGTCACGGTCCGGCCGAGGTCGTACGGCGGACCGTACGGCGCGTTCCGGCCGAACGCGCGCCAGTAGATCACCACGCGGTCCCAGGTGTTGCCGACCACCCCGCCGCCGCTCGGCACGTAGGCGTAGCCGAGGTTCCCGCCCGCGGTGTTGGTGTAGATGTTCAGGTAGCGCGTGGTGTCCCACGCCAGCGAGTTCCAGTACGACCCCGAGTCGTTGTACCAGGAGTTGCTCTTCGACCGCGTGACGCCGGCGAGCGTGAACGAGATGTTCACGTCCGTCCCGTTGGCGCCGAGGGTCCCCCCGATCGCCTGGAAGTCCTCGTTCAGCACGTCGATCTGGCTCTGGATCAACGCGTCGCCGATGTCGCCCGTGCCGTTGTTCCTCTGCAGGACGTGAACGACGACCGGGATCACGTAGTGCGCCCCGCCGTTCGGGTCGTACTGCGGGAGGTCGGCGGTG
>JAUIEL010000359.1 GCA_030428825.1 bacterium | reverse complement strand
TCAGCGTGCTCTCCCTTGCTCTCCCCTGCTCTCCCCTGCTTCCCCGTCACTTCATCCGGTTCATGCCGACGGCGAGTACGGGGGCGGCGACGAAGCAGGCGACGGCGGCTTTGGTGAGGTCGTGGGCGAGCAGCCAGGTTCCGGCGAGGCCGATCGTGACGACGCCGACGACCATGAGGCAGCCGCGATTCGAGACGGCCAGGTCGCGAGCGACACGGCGTCCGACGACGACTCCGTCGCGGCTGATCCGCCGAGGGTTCCGGGCGCGCGCCGCCCGACACCGCCGCCCGACTCCGACCTCTCGCGGCTTCACCATGGTGCCCCGTACGGCGACGGCCGCGCTCCATTCGTCCGGAGATGGCGAGTCCGTTCGTCCCGGCGCCGACGACCCCCCTCCGCGTTAGCGCCCTCTCCTTCCTTTCCTTCCTCTCGTTCCTCTCCTTCCTTCCCCCTACTTGTCCGCGATGTCCTCGCGGCCGTACCTCCGGTCTCCTTCGAACTCGTCCAGGTCGAGGTCGAGGTCTTCCGTCTTCTTCTTCGGATCCTTCTCGCGCACGATCCGGAGGAGTTCGTTCGGGTCGTTCGAACCTTCGCCGGGCTTCCCCTCGCTCGCCTTCTTCTCGTTCGTGCTCATCGTTCCTGTCCCGTGAATCCTTCCTTCAGGCGGTCGCCGTCGTCGGTCTCCTCGACGTCGAGGTCGAGTTCGGGTTCCTCGGTCGTCTCGTCTCGAGTCTCCTCTGGCGGGGTCTCCCGTCGCGGGGCGCGGGGCTCGTCTCGGGTCATGCGTGCATCTCCCGTTCGTTCCCGGCGCGGGACCGGGCGGCCGGTTCGGCCTGGAGGAGGCCCTTGGTGAAGAGCGAGCGGACGAACGACTCGACCTTCGGGCGCTGGTTCTCGGGGAAGTCGTCGAGCAGCTCGGCGACCGTCGTCGCGCCGTCGAACCGGGCGAGGATCCGGGACGCGTCGCGGCCGAGGCGGAGAGAGTCGGACGTGGCGGCGCGCCAGGCGAACGTCGTCTCGCTCGGGGGGACGGGGGGGATCGTGTCGCCGAGCTGCGCGATCATCTCGGTCTTGAACGAACCCGACTGGTAGCGCGGACGGAGCGTCCGCTCCTCGGCGTCGATCAGCGCCTTCGAGAGGGCGGAGAGGTCGTACGGCAGGGTCCTCACCTCGACGCCGTCGGCGAGGCGCGGGCGGGCGCTCGCGACGTCGGCGGGGGGCTCGTGTCCGCTCGCGGCGTGCGTGCGGCCGTGGAAGACGTCGAGCGAGCCCTCGTGGCAGAGGTAGAGGAAGTGGTGGCTCTTCAGCTCGAACAGCCAGAGGTTGTCCCCCTGGAAGAGGGGGAACTCGTTCCGGACGACCTCCATGAAGTCGAAGAAGATCTCCCGCGCGCGGGCGCGGTCGAGCCCCTCCCGGCACTCGTGGTCGAAGTAGACCTGGTAATCCTTCGTCGGGTCCTCGAGGAGTCGCGTGATCCCGAACCGCTCCGGCTCGCGGTAGACCGTCGAGAGGAGGTCGATGTAGAAGATCCGGAGGGAGACCTCCTGCACCCACGGCTGGTGTTCCCGGATCCAGGCGAGCGTCGCGCGCGCCTCCTCCTCGGTCTCCGACGGGAACCCGATCATCGTGTAGAGGACGACCGCGATCCCGGCGTCGGAGATGTTCTTCACGATCGGGCCGGCGTGCTCGATCGCCGTCCCCTTGTCCATCAGGTCGAGGACGCGCTGCGACGCCGACTCGAACCCGAGCGCGATCCGGCGGCAGCCCGCCTCGTACAGGCGCGCGCACATCTCCGGCGTGTAGAGGTCCTTCTCCAGACGGGCGTCGGTCCACCACTCGATGTCGAGGCCGCGCCCGGCCAACGCGTCGGGGAGCGCGCGGAACAGGACCGGCGGCATGTCCTCGACGACGAAGTAGATCTTGTTCGACCCGTGGCGCGTCGTGACCGCCTCGATGTCGTCGAGGATCTTCGACACGCTCCGCTGCCGGTAGCCGGGACCGATCACCTTGTAGAGGGTGCAGAAGACGCACTTCTCGTAGTAGCAGCCGCGCGTCGCCGCGATCGGGAGCGCGATCTCCGGCGAGAAGTAGCGGTCGAGCGGGAGGCCGTCGAAGTCGGGGGTCGGGAGGGTGTCGATGTCGAGCGGCGCGGCCTGCTCGTTGGTGACGACGACGCCGTCCCTCCGGTGGATCACGTTCGGCACGTCGTCGACCGGCCGGCCGTCCCGCACCCGCTCGGCGATGGCGAGCAGCGGCCCCTCTCCCTCGAGCATGACGACCGAGTCGATCACGTCGAACACCTTCCCCGAGCGCGTCATCTTCGGTCCGGCGTAGGCGAGCAGACCGCCGCCGACCGTGATGTGCACGTCGGGGAGGACCTCCTTCACCAGCCGCGCCAGCGTGAGCGCGGGGATGATCATCGTCCCGTACGTGATCGAGATCCCGATCAGGTCCGGCTTCAGGGCCGCGATCCGGGGGATGGTCACCTCGCGGAAGAACTCGAGGTACGGGTTCTCCGCCTCGTCGCCGATCGCCGCCAGGACGTCCGTCTCGCGCTCGATCGAGTGGCGCATCGCGAACGAGTTCGGCGTGAGCGAGGTCGGGTACCACTCCGCCGAGATCAGCTTGAACGCGCGGTCGAGGCGCTTCACCGCGCCGAGGTAGCGGTCGTAGTCGTAGAACGCCTCCGGATCGCGGAGGACCGAGACCGCCTCGTCGATGCCGTCGACCACCGCGTCGGCGGAGAGGTCGGCCTCGAGGAGGGTGCGGACCTCGTCCATCGCGGCGAGGTCGAGCGCGCGGTCGCGCGGCAGCTCGGCGAGGCGGCCGCGCACGCGGTCCCGGGAGCGGGCGAGGCGCGCCGGCGCGAGGAAATGCTCCAGCGAGTCGAGGTTGACGTCCCACTGGTGCGTATCCTCGAAGCCGTTCGCCACGAGCCACGCCTTCAGCGACGGCAGCGCGAGGTACGGCTGCGTGAAGTGCGCCTGGGGCGGGAAGATCAAGAGGGTCCGCATCGCGCCTCCACGGGGTTCACGAGTCGGATCATACGGGACGGAGGGCGGAGAATGGACCTGGGCCTCGCGGATCGAGTGGTCTGGATCACCGGCGCGAGCGGCGGCATCGGGCGCGCGCTCGCGGACGCGTTCGCGGCGGAGGGGGCGCGGCTCCTCCTCACCGGCGGCGCCCGGGTGGACCGGGCCGAGGAGCACGCGCGTCTCCGCGGCTGGGGAGACCGGGCCCTCGTCCGGGCGGCCGACGTCACCGACGAGGCGGCGCTGGAGGTCGCGGCGGCCGCCGCGCGCGAGCGGTTCGGCCGGCTCGATGCGGTCGTGGTGAACGCGGGGATCTGGCCGCCCGAGGACGTGCCGCTGCACGAGATGTCGGTCGAGCGGCTGCGCCGGGTCCTCGACGTCGACCTGCTCGGCGCGCTGCTGACCGCGCGCGCGTTCCTCGCGGCGCTCGCGGCCGACGGTCCGCACGCGGACGGCGGCGGCGCGACGATCACGTTCGTCGGGTCGACGGCGGGGCGGTTCGGCGAGCGCGACCACGTCGAGTACGCGGCGGCCAAGGCGGGGCTGCGCGGCGTCACGTCGTCGTTGAAGAACGAGATCGCACGCCTCGATCCGGAGGGGCGGGTGAACCTCGTCGAGCCGGGGTGGGTCGCGACCGAGATGGCGGCGGGGACGCTCGCGGACCGCGACACCGTGCGGCGGGTCCTCTCGACGGCGGCGCGCCGGCGCGTCGCCACGCCCGGGGACGTCGCCGCGGCGGCGGTCTGGCTGGCGTCCCCCCGCGCGGCGCGTCACGTCACCGGCGAGGCGATCACCCTCGCGGGCGGGATGGAGGGACGGCGCCTCTGGCGGGACGACGAGATCGATCCGGAGGCGGCGGTCCCCGACGAGCCCTGACCGCTCCGTCGGCACGGACCGCACGGACCGCGCTCATTCCGCGCCGATCCTCTCCAGCAGCTCGCGTCCGTACCGCTCGACCTTCGCCGGCCCCATCCCCTTCACGTCGAGGAGCGCCGCTTCGTCCGAGGGGCGCGCCGCCGCGATGGCGACGATCGTCTTGTCGTGCAAGACGACGTACGGCGGGACCCCGTCCTCGCGCGCCCGCTCGAGACGCCACGCCTTCAGCGCGTTCACGAGCGTCGGGTCGGCGTCCGCCGCTTCGATCGCGGGCGCGGCGCCCGACGGCGGGGAGGAGGCGTCGGATCCGGACGCACGGGACGATCGGGAGGCCGGCGTCCCCGTCGCCAACGTGACGCCGCGCTCGCCGGCGAGGACCGCGCGACCGGCCGGCGTGATCGCGACGACCGGGTACTCCTCCCCCTCGGCTCGCACCAGCCCCTCGTCGAACGCGTCCTGGAACAGCCGATCGACCTGTGCGCGGGCGAGCCGACCGAGCGCTCCGTACATCGGATGTCCGTCGAGCCCGCGTTCGAGGAGGTCCTTCGTCCGGGCCCCGGCGAGGATCCCGGCGAGCCGGCGCTTCCCGTACCGGGAGTCGAGCGCCTCCACCAGCCCGAGGAGCGTCCGGAGGCGGCCGAGCTCCTCCGGCGTGGCGTCGCGCCGGCTCGAGACCGCGTGACACCCGTCGCAGGTCCCGCACGGGGTCGAGGCCCCTTCGCCGGCGAAGTAGTCGATCAGGTGGACCCGCCGGCAGCCCGGCCGCTCGGCGTACTCGAGCATGAGCCGCAGCCGCTTCAGGTCGAGCTCGGCGCGGCGCCGGAGCGTCGGGAAGTCGATCGGCCGGTCCTCGACGAACCGGACGGTCCGCGCCGCCCCGGAGAAGCCGCGTTCGACCAGCCCCTCCTCGGTCAGGATCCGGAGCGCCGAGTCGATCGCGCGCGGGTGGTCCGCCTCGACGCGCGCGACGACGTCGTCCTCCGCGACCGGCGCGCCGCCGCCCGCGGCCACCACGTCGCGCGCGGCGAGGACGACGGCCGGGGGCGGGTAGGCGGTGTCGACGAAGAACCGCTGCAGCCGCTGGTCGGCGGGGCGGTAGAGGAGCACGCACCGGGCCGGTCCGCCGTCCCGCCCCGCGCGCCCGGCCTCCTGCGTGTACGCCTCGACCGAGCCCGGCACGTCGACGTGCACCACGAACCGCAGGTCGGGGCGGTCGATCCCCATCCCGAACGCGTTCGTCGCCACGACGACCGGCAGCACCCCCGACTTGAAGCGGTCCTGCACGGTCCGTCGATCGGAATCGGAGAGCCCCGCGTGGTAGAAGCCGATCTTCCCTCCCCGGCGGCGGAGGGCGATCGCCGTCTCCTGCACCGACTTCCGCGTCGCCGCGTAGACGATCCCGCGGCCGCCGCGCAGGACCTCCTCCGCGACCCGCTCCAGCTTCTCCTCGGCGGACCGGACCCGCGTCACGACGAACTCGAGGTTCGGCCGCTCGAACCCCTTCACCAGCACCAGCGGGTCGCGCAGGCCGAGCGAACGCGCGATCCCCTCGCGGACCTCCGCGGTGGCGGTCGCGGTGAGCGCCACGATCGGCGGCCGGCCGATCGCTTCCGCCGCCTCGCGCAGCCGCAGGTAGTCGGGGCGGAAGTCGTGCCCCCACTCGCTGATGCAGTGCGCCTCGTCGACGGCGAACAAGCCGGGCGTGAACCCCTCGAACGCGGCGAGGAACCGCGGCGACCGGAACCGCTCGGGCGCCACGAACAGGAGGCGGAGCGCGCCCCGGCGGAACGCCTCCAGCCGCTCGATCTGCTCGTCGACCGAGACGGTGGAGTTGACGCAGGAGGCCGGGATCCCCTTCGCGACCAGCGCGTCGACCTGGTCCTTCATCAGCGCGATCAGCGGCGAGACCACGAGGACCGGCGCGTCGAGGCGGAGCGCGGGGAGCGCGTACCCCAGCGACTTCCCGCCCCCCGTCGGCATCACCGCCAGGACGTCCCGCCCGGCGAGGACCGCGCGCACGATCTCCTCCTGGCCGGCCCGGAACCCGGTGAAGCCGAACCGGTCCTTCAGCGTGGAGAGCAGCGTGGTGTCGGGGGCGGAGTCCATCGGTGGCACCCGGTTGTCGCGTTCGGGGCGCGTCGGTTCAAGTCCCGAACGACGGAGAATGCGGGAACCGCGCGCCGTTCGAGAGGAGGACGGCGATCCGGCCGGTTCGGTTTCGCGGGACGCCCCGGCGGTGGTCCCCGCCGGCCCCCTTCTGGTAGGACGTCCGCATGAAGACCCGCGACGACGCGCTCGCCCTCCTCTTCGAGCACACGGAGACCGACTCGCTCCGGAAGCACGCCCTCTCCGTCGAGGCGGTGATGCGCCACTTCGCCCGGAAGAGCGGAGAGGACGAGGAGCTCTGGGGGATGACCGGCCTCCTCCACGACTTCGACTACGAGAAGCACCCGACGCCCGAGGAGCACCCGACGTGGGGGTGCGCGCTCCTGCGGGAGCAGGGGTACCCCGAGGAGCTCGTCGTGGCGATCCTCGGCCACGCCGACTACACGAACGTCCCGCGCGAGACGCTCCTCGCGCGGACCCTCTTCGCCTGCGACGAGCTGACCGGCCTCGTGACCGCGGTCGCGCTCGTCCGACCGAACAAGTCGATCCACGAGGTCGAGGTGAAGTCGGTGAAGAAGAAGCTGAAGGACAAGGGGTTCGCCCGGACCGTGAACCGCGACGACGTGCGGAAGGGGTTCGAGGAGCTCGGCGTGACGCCGGAGGAGCACGTCGCGGAGGTGATCGCGGCGTTGCGGGCGGTGGCGGAGGAGGTCGGGCTGGCGGGGGCGGGGGCCTGAGCGGGGCCGGGAGTCGTTGGGGTTCGAGCGCTTCGTGTCGTGCGCTGAACGTGCGCACGTCGATGGTCCATCCGCGGCGCGGCATCTCGATTCGTACGCGCCCCGATGACTCGTGAGCAGGCTACGATCCTTCGATGTTCCCCGTCGAAGTCGTCCCGGACGATGCCGGTGAGCTGACCGAGCAGCTCGGGACGAAGCCGAAGTTTTGGTTCGCCGACCGTAGGAAGCTCTTCAAGGAGGCGCGACCGGGAACGGGAGAGGACTGGGCCGAGAAGGTCGCCTCGGAGCTCTGCGCGTTGCTCGGGCTTCCACACGCGGAATATGATCTGGCCGTCTGGCGCGATCGGAGAGGCGTCGTCACGCCGAGTTTCGTTCCGCCGGGTGGCCGCCTCGTGCTCGGCAACGAGTTGCTCGCCCACCTCGTGCCGGAATACCCGAGAGCCGAGTACCGGGTTCAGCAGCATGTTCTCGATCTCGTGCTTCGCATCGTGGCGTCGGGCGAGCGAATCGGTCCTCCGTTGGGTGTGTCCTCCGAC
>JAUIEL010000358.1 GCA_030428825.1 bacterium | reverse complement strand
AGGACAGCTCGTCCCTTCTCCGGCGCCGCCGTGGCGAACGCGAAGACGTTCCCGAACGCGTTCCTCGCTCAGCGCGCAGCGCCGATCTCGTACGCCGTGCCGCCGCGGAGCATCCAGACGCGGTCGAGTTCGTCGCGCCGGTAGACCGTCCGTCCGGCCTCGGCGGTCTCGGCGGCGGGGTCGTTCACCTCGACGTTCCCCGAAGCGTCGAAGCCGCGGAGCACGAGGAGGTGGCCGCGCGTCCGGGTGTACGGCGCGCCGGTCAGCTCGCCCTCGTTCACGCCGATGCTGGCGACCAGGGGGCGGCCGGCGGCGAGCGCGTCGCGGACGTCGTTCCAGTCGGAGAAGCGGCGGAGGCGGCCGGGGACTCCGTGGGCGAAGGCGCCCTGGACCGCGCGGGCCCAGTTGCCGTAGATGCCGTGGTCCGGGTCCTTCAAGAGGGCGGCGAGCGCGGCGGTCTCGACGTCGACGCCGTGGTGCTCGAGGACCATCGCGACCGACGTCGGCGAGCAGACCTTCCGGCGGATGTCGGGGGCCTCGTCGTACTGGCTCCGGAACGGGACGTCGAGGCGGAACGGCGCGGGGGGCGGCGCGAACGGCGCGGGCGCGGGGGCGAGGCGACCGACCTCGGCCCCGCTCCGGTCGGTGACGGTGACGTCGATCCGTCGCACGACCGCGCGGCGCGCGGCGACGACGCGCCACGCGAGCCGGTCCCACCGCTCGTCGGAGCGGAAGACGTCGACGTCGACGGCGCCGCCCTCGAACCGGGTCGACGGGTCGACCTCGGGCCGGCCGCTCCCCCACGACCCGATCCGGAGCCACGGCGACCACTTCCCGTCCCGGCCGACCCGCACGTCGACGACGAAGCCGTCCTCGTCCTCGACCTCGACGTTCCAGGAGACGATCGCCTCGTCGAACGTCCCGTCGAACGAGAGCGGCGCCCCCTCGAGCCGCGGCGCGGCGACGCCCGGATCGACGACCGGACGCCAGGCGTGCACCGGCCGGGGCGCGGGGGCGGCGTCGGTCGTGTCGTCGCTCGGTCCCATGAACGCTCCCGTCGTCGCGGCGAGGAGGAGGGCGGCGGCGAGCGTCACGCGTCGCCCCGCACCGTGTAGAACTGCTTGTGGCCGCGCGCCTCGTACTCCGCGGCGCACGCCTCGGCGTCCTCCCGCCGGTCGAACGAGCGGACGACGTATTCGTTCCCGTGGTCGTCGGTCCGGTAGACGGTCCACGCGCCGCCCGCGGCGGCGACCGCGTCGAGGGCGGCCGCGAACGTCCGGAGCTTCCCCTCGTCGAGCCGGCCGTCGGTCCGGAGCCCCGAGCAGATGTCGACGCCGAACGGCCGGACGCGCGTCACCGCCTCGCCGACGTTCTCCGGGGAGAGCCCGCCGGCGAGCCAGACCGGGACGTCGACCGCGTCGACGATCGCGGCGCTCACCTCCCAGTCGTGCGTCCGGCCGGTGCCGCCGAGCTCCTTCACCGCGAGGTCCGGGTTCCCCGAGTCGAGCAGGAGCGCGTCGACGAGCGGCGCCAGCGCGACCGCCTCGTCGAGCGAGGGGCGCCCGGTGACGTGGACGACGGCGACCAGCCGCACCCCCGGAAGTGCGGCGCGGAGCGCGCGGAGGACGTCCGGATCGACCCGATCCACGAGCTGCAGCACGTCGACGCCGAGGCGGCGCTGCTGGTCGGCGATCGCCTCCGCGTCGACCTCGCTCGTCAGGAGGAACCGCGCCACGCCCGGCGGGACCCCGCGGGCCACCGCTTCGATGGTCGACTCGTCGACGACGCCGGGGCCGCTCGGCATCCGCGACACCAGGCCGAGGGCGGACGCGCCGTGCCGGACGGCGAGCGCGGCCTCCGCCGGGTCGGCGATGCAGCAGACCTTGAAGCGGACCCGCCGGCTCATCGGTCGTCCCCGCGCGCGAACCGGACCAACGCGGCGTGGAACGCGTCCGGCCGATCGAGGTACGCCGGGTGGGACGCGCCTTCGAGGAGGAGCGTCTCCGCGTCCTCGAACCGCGCCGCGAATGGCGCCGCCTCCTCGACCGGGAAGACGTCGTCCTCGGTCCCCCAGACCACGAGCGTCCGGACCGATGAACCGTCGAGCGCGTCCCCGTGCTCGTCGATCCACGCCGGCGCCACCGGCACGTAGCCGCGCAACCGCTCGGGGCGCGCGACGACGAACGGGAGCGAGAACCGCCCGCTCATCGACGGAGAGACGAGGACGACGCGGTCGAGCGCGAGCCGGTCGAGCAGCGCGCCGAGGAACGGCACCGGCTCGAGGTCGTTCGCCTCCGACTCGCCGAACCCCGGGCAGTCGATCGCGACGGCGCGCAGCCCGGCGCCGCCGAGGTGGGCGAGCGTTCCGCTCTCCTCCCACGTCGCGGACGAGAAGCGCCCCCCGTGCAGCAGGAGGACCGGCACGCCGTCCGTGGGACCGCACTCGCGGACCCGCACCCGCCGTCCCGCGACTTCGACGAAGCGCGATGCGACGTCGTTCTCCGCCGACGCCGGCTCGACGGCGGGCGGCGACTCGTCGGCCCCGCGGGAGCACGCGGCGAGGAGGAGGCACGGGAGGAGCGAGGACGGACGCACCATGCGCCCGACTCTATCATCGGGGGATGACCCCCGAAGCCCCCCGTCCCGACCCCGCCGACGACGCCCTCCTCGACCGGTTCGCGCGCGCCGACTTCCCGCCCGGAACGTTCCGCCACCGAGACCACGTGCACGTCGCCTGGGCGCTCGTCGTCCGGCACGAGCCGCTCGAGGCGCTCCGCCGGATGGACGACGGCATCCGCGCGCTCGCCGCCGCGAACGACGCCCCCGACCTGTACCACCGGACGGTCACCTGGGCGTACGTCCTCCGCATCGCCGAGCGCGTGGCGACCCGCGGGGCCGGCGCCACGTTCGAGGAGTTCGCCGCGGCGAACGCGGACCTCCTCGACTGGCACGGCGCGGGGCTGAAGGACCTGTACCGGGAGGAGACGCTGACGTCGCCGCTCGCGAAGCGCGTGTTCGTGATGCCGGACCGACGGGGAGGGGGAGAGGCGTGAGGGCCGGGGGCGAACGGAACGGATCGTCGGGCGATGGGCCGAGAGCGAGGAATGCCGTGAAGCGAGGGGTGTGGATCGTGGGAGCGGCGGTGGCGGCGGTCGTCGCGGTCGTCCTGATGCTCGGGGAGCCCGACGTGCCGTCGGCCGACGCGAGCGGGCCGGGAGTCGTGCGGGAGCCGGCACGTCCCGTGGCGGGCGTCGCCGTCGAGCGGGTCGAGGTCGTCGACGCGAAGGAGGACGCGGTCGTCGGCGCCGAAGGAGTGGCGCCGGACCAAGAAGAGGAGGCGCCGCGCCATCCGGCGTCGTGGGCGCCGATGCTCGCCCGACTCCGCGGGATCGCCTGGTTCGCCGGCGCACCTCGCGGCGACCTGTCGGTCGAGTGGCTCGACTCCTCGAACGTCCCGCGACGAAGCACGACGGCGCCGGACGGCTCGTTCGTGATCGAAGGTCTCCTCCCCGGGGATGGCGGCGTCCTCTGGATCGACCGGCGGGGTCCGAATGCGACGAAGCGAGAGGTGACCCTCCCCCCGGTCCGCGGCGCGGACCGGGACCTCGGGATCGTCCGGCTCGACGCCCGAGGCACGGTGACCGGCCGGGTCGTGGACGGGAACGGCCGGCCGATCGCGGAGGCGTGGATCCGGGCGTTCGCGCCGAACGAGCTCGAGGGCGGAGCCGCACCGCCGAGACCGGTCGCCCACGTCGACGTCTGGCGGTTCGGCCCGGGCGAACCGTGGGGCGTCGAGCGACTCGGCGAAGACGCGACCGACGACCCGAGCATCGGGCGGCCGTCGACGCGCAGCGCCGAGGACGGGACGTTTCGGATCTCCGGCCCGCTCCGCCACGACGATCGGTTGGTCGTCCAGCACTCCGACCATCGTCCGGCGACGATCGGCCCGTTCGGCGTCCGCTTCGACCGCCCGAGCGACGCCGGGGACGTCGTCCTCGGCGAGGGACGGGTCGTCCGCGGCGCCGTCGTCGACGCGGCGGGCGCGCCCGCCGCGGACGTCGAGCTGTTCGTCGGTCGGCTGGAGTCGGTGTTCGGTCGGCAAGAAGACGTCGACACCGACGAGGCGGTGGCCACGGCCCGCCGGGGAAAGCTCCGGCTCGCGGCGGTGACCGACGGTCGGGGTCGGTTCACGGCGCGCGGGTGCGACGACGACGCCGACGCGATCGCCGCCCGCTCCCGGGACGGCGGCGCGTGGATCGTGCTGCATCCGATCCCGGACG
This sequence comes from bacterium, assembly GCA_030428825.1. GTDB lineage: Bacteria > Planctomycetota > B15-G4 > B15-G4 > JADJEK01 > JAUIEL01. The sequence goes on along the minus strand of JAUIEL010000358.1, from coordinate 3,011 downwards.
GGGAGCTGACCCTGCGTCTCGTCGAGCGGGCGGAGCTCCGCCTGACGGTCACCGACGAGCACGGCGCGCCGATTCGGGGAGCGAGGGCCGAGGCGATGCCGACGGAGTACGGCGGCTCGCTCGAGGCGTTCCTTCACCCGGAGGCCTCCGAGGCCGACGGAGCGGGCCGGATCGTGCTCCGAGGGCTCCGTCCCGGCTCCCATCAGGTGACCGTCACATCCCCCGGACACGTCGACCGGACGCTCGAGGTCGACCTGCCGACGAGCGGCGCGACGGAGGTCCCGGTTCGGCTGGAGAGCGGCCTGACGCTGCGGGTCCGCGTGGTCGACGGGTCCGGCGTCCCGATCTCCGACGCGAGGCTGACCTGCGTCGAGGCGACGGACTGGAGCGACATCGACACGCGGACCCTCCTCTCCTACTCGTTTCGCCTCCCCGAGAGCCACTCCTCGAGCGAGGACGGCGACGTGACCCTCCACGGACTCGCGGCGAGGAAACACACGCTGAACGTCTCCCATCCGGCGTACACGGCCCGAGAGCTGGAGGTCGAACTCCCCCTCGACTCCGAGGCGATGGAGGTCGTCCTCGGCGCGGGCGGACGCATCGTCTGCCGGCCGGACGAACATCTCCCTCCGCTCCCCCATCCCCGCCGCGTCCAGCTGCGGGGACCGATCTGGTGCGCGATCGAGACGGACGGACGGGGAGGCTTCGTGGTCGAGGGGCTGGCGCCCGGAGAGTACGAGCTGCATCTCTGGAACGACGAAGAGGGTTGGTCGATGCCGGAACGCGGGAGATCGCCGTTCGACATGCACACGACGGCGGAGACGGTCGAGGCTCGCGTGGAGGAAGGGGAGACGACGTACGTCACGTTCCTCACGTTCTCCGACCCGCCCGCGGCGCCCGGCCGCGTCCACGGGCGCGTCGTCGTCGACGGCGCGCCGGCCGCGGGGTGGACGGTCGAGCTCGACGCGCGCGACGCGGGGATCCGCGGCGCGCGCCGGGTCACCGACCACGCGGGCCGGTTCGACTACCCGCGAGTCGCGCCGGGCCGCGTCCAGGTCTCGGTCCCGCAGCCCGACATCCCCGCGATCGTCTTCCCGTTCGACCTCGCGGGGCGGAGCGTCCGGCTCGCGCCGGGAGCGGAGGAGTTCGTCGAACTCTCCTTCTTCACCGGTCGGGCGGAGGGGCGGGTGCTGGACGCGGCGACCGGAGCGCCCCTGGGGGACTACCTCGACCGGGTCCGCGCTCGGTTCGCCCAGTGGATCCTGGACACCGCGGACGCCGAGTTCGACGGAGAGTGGCTCCGCTGGCAGCTCGAGATCGGCCGGCGCCACCACCGCGTCGGGAAGAACCGTACGGACGGGGCCTCGAGCAGCGCCATCGTGCCGTACCGGTACCTGCCGCTGCTGGCCCAGCCCATCGTGGACACGCTGCGCCCGTTCCTCTCCGCGGAGGGCATCCCGACGGAGGAGGTCGACGCCATGCAGAACGCGTGGCGCAAGGCGGTCCTGCTCCAGGTGACGCTGTGGAGCCAGCCCTACGTCGCGAAGGAGGACTTCTGATGGAACGGATCGCCCTGCTCCCGCCCGGCGATGCGCCGCCGGCCGGGCTGGAGATCGTCGCTCCCGCCGACGGGTCGACGGTCGACTCGTTCGCGTTCACGGTGGTCGTTGCCGCCGATGCGAACATCGACCGCGAGACGATTACGCTGTCGCTCAACGACATCGCCCTGCCGACGACTTCCGGGGACGATGGCGTCACCGCGTCGGTCGATCCGGGGCCTCCTTTGCGCGATGACAACGAACTCGTTGTCACAGCGCGAACCACGAACGGGCGCGAGGTCGAGATCGCCTCCACCTTCCGCTACCTGCCACCGAAGTCGCGTCTGCGGCGCATAGACGATCCCGCGGATCTGATCACCGGACCGTTGGCGCATGGTCGCGTCGGCGATTGGCTGCTGGAGAATGACGTCGCGCGGTTCATTGTCCAGGACGCGCCACGCCGCGATCTCGCCAACGTCGGCACGTACGGTGGCAACCTGATCGATGCCGAGCGGCGCGACCGGCCGGGCAACGACAACTTCCTCGAGATCCAGCCCATGGTGAATATCGAGACGGTGATCAACGCGCAGTCCATCGAGGTCGTCAACGATGGCGCCGACGGCACCGCGGTCACCTTTGACGGCAACAACGAGATCGCCTTCTTCGGCGTCAACGACAATGCCGGGCCCAACACCTTCACGATGGTCGACCAAGAGGTGGCCCCCGGCAGCCAGATTCCCACGAATGGCCCGCTGGCGGCCACATTCGACACCACCTACACCTTGGTGGGAAAAATCGAGCACGACGGAACCGGCGGTCCCGACACGATGAGCTTGAGCTTCTTTGTCGATCCTGACCTCGGCGACGCCGAACCGGCCCCGGACGCCTTTACCACGCTCTTCCCGCTCGCTCCGATCAATTCAAACAGCCTTCGTCTGGCCTCGGGTGGAAGCGGCGCGGTGGAATGGGGCAATCTCGTGGTGGCAACCACTTGGGAATCCCTCAACGTCAACCCGGCCGACGGGGACCTCGACGGCATGCCCGATGCCTGGGAGGCCGCTAACGGCCTCATTGTCGGCACCAACGACGCCGACGATGACCCCGACGACGACGGCCTCACCAACCTCGAGGAATTCAACTTCCGCACAAAACCGCTCGTCGGCGACTCGGACGACGACCTTCTTTCCGATGGTGCCGAGGTCAATCTCCACAACAGCAATCCCAACGTCGCCGATACCGATGGCGACGGGATCGAGGACGGCGAAGAGGTGGTCGCGGGCACCGACGGCTTTATCACTCTGCCGGGAAATCCCGACACCGATGCCGATGGCGAACCGGATGGCGACGAAGGTGAAGGGCTCCGCGTAGGGCAGCCCGAACTTGGCGCCGATGAACCCCGTACTCCAAAGGAACACCAGCAAGGCCGGCACGCCGACGGACCAGGCCAGGGTCGCGGCGGGTTCCGTGGCGGCG